>CAZDOW010000094.1:0-12781 GCA_964507115.1 uncultured Maribacter sp. | reverse complement strand
TTTTTGAAACCAATCCATATCCACATCATAAAGTATGCGGAGAATACGTATCCAATGAGGTTAAACCCTATTTGGAACGCCTTGGCATAGATATCAATAAAGCAGGAGGTGTATCCATTACTGACTTTGAAATTAGCACTGTAAACGGTACTAAGGTGAAGACCACACTTCCCTTAGGAGGAACCGGTATAAGTAGGTATCTCTTTGATGATTTATTATATAACAAAGCAAAATCACAAGGGGTAGCGTTTTCCTTTTCTAAAGTATCAGATATTGCGTATAACCAAGGAAAATTTAGCGTTATAAGTGTCGATAAAATGTATTCGGCTAGCATAGTGATTGGGGCTTATGGGAAGCGTTCACCGTTGGACAAACAACTAAAACGACCTTTTAGTTTTCAAAAACAGGATTGGCTTGCCGTTAAAGCGCATTATACCCATCCTAATTTCTCACAACATCTTGTTGCGCTGCACAACTTTGAAGGTGGTTACGCGGGACTATCAAAAACAGAGACGGGTGCCATAAATTTATGCTATCTAGCACATTACAAGAGTTTTAAAAGGTATAATGACATAGATACGTTTAATCAAGAAGTCGTGGCTCGTAATCCCTACTTAGACGCTTTTCTAAACACCGCGGAACCCATTTTTGAGAAACCCTTAGCGATTGCACAAATTTCTTTTGAAAAGAAATCACCCGTAGAAAACCATATTATCATGTGCGGAGATACGGCCGGACTTATACATCCCCTTTGTGGTAATGGAATGGCCATGGCGATTCATAGCGCAAAAATTGCTTCGGAACACATTCATACATTTTTATCCAAACCTGAGTATGACCGTGAGCAATTGGAAAGGGACTACGCGCAACAATGGAACATTATCTTTAAGAACAGATTATGGTTTGGAAGGAGATTACAAAACGTACTTTTGGATAAAAGATGGATGAATGCGGGAATAAAAGTAGCTACTAGATCCAACTCGATCGTAAAATATGTAATTTCAAAAACGCATGGAAAACCTATCCTATAATGATTGATTGGACACGAAGAAGTGAGCAGCAAGAGTTGATGGACAACTTTAATGGCAGCATAACAGAACTGGAAACTGTGCTGAATGACATTACAGGTGTAAATCGTATTCTAGGGGGTAACAAAATTACGGTAGATGCTGTATTTAGATTGATACAAGAAAACAAAAAAGAATCGTATACGATTTTAGACATGGGCTGTGCCGATGGAAATATGTTAAGAAACATAGCTCTTGAGGGTAGAAGGCGAAATATAACGCTTAAGTTAATAGGGGTGGACCTGAGTAAGGACGCATTGATCCTAGCTCGCAAAGCATCTGCCGATTTTCCGGAAATTAGCTATCAAGCTAAGAATATTTTAACTGCGGATTTTTCGGATTTTAATTGTGACATTGTAACCACAACCTTAACCATGCATCATTTCCCTGATCAGGAGATTCTAAAATTTATAGCGCAATTTGCAAAGTTAGCGTCGATGGGTATTGTTATTAATGATTTGGAACGAAGTGCATGGGCGTATAAGCTCTTTAAAGTATTTAGCTTATTTTTTATACGTACAAAAACGGCACGTATAGATGGATTAATATCCATTTCTAAAGGTTTTGTAAAACAGGATTTAGAAACCTATGCACGAACCCTTTCTCACATGCAACACCAAATAACTTGGAAATGGGCCTTTAGATATGTATGGGTCATGAGTAAAAAGAGACAAAAAGGAATATGAGTACAACTAGAATAGTAGCGGTTACCAAAGAACTCCCAAAATATTGCCGGGAAACCAAGGAAATACTACCCATGGTAGAGTTATGGCTTCAAAACCAGGACGAGCGCTTTAGACGCAAGGTTATAAAGATATTTGAAGGTGCTGCGGTGGACAGGCGTTATAGTATTATGGACCCTCAAGAGGTATTCCTAGCCACTTCTTTTGAGGATAAAAATGCTATTTATGCCCGAGAATGTAAAAAGTTAGGCACCACGGTATTAAAAAATGCACTTAGCAAAGCCAACTGGACACCGGATTCATTGGATTACATCATCACTGTAAGTTGCACGGGTATCATGATTCCCTCGTTGGATGCTTACCTGATTAATGCCTTAGATTTACGTCAAGATATTGTGCGACTGCCCGTTACAGAAATGGGTTGTGCTGCAGGGGTTTCTGGACTTATATATGCTCATAACTTTCTAAAGGCAAATCCGAATAAGAGAATTGCAATCGTAGCAGTAGAGAGTCCCACGGCAACTTTTCAACTCAACGATTACTCTATGGCTAATATGGTTAGCGCTGCTATTTTTGGAGATGGAGCGGCTTGTGTATTACTATCATCAGAGGAAACGGCGGAAGGGCCTAAAATACTTGGTGAGGATATGTATCATTTTAAGGACACGGCACATTTAATGGGGTTTGACCTTACAAACCATGGACTGAAAATGATATTAGATCCTGCTGTACCTGAGACTATTGCTGACCATTTTCCAGAAATTGTACATCCCTTTTTAGAACGCTACGGAAGTGATATTTCAAAAGTGGACCATTTGATATTCCATCCGGGTGGAAAAAAAATTGTGCAGACAGTGGAGGCGCTGTTTGGTAGCTTGGGGAAGAATATAGATGATACCCGAGCGGTATTGAAGCTCTACGGTAATATGAGTAGCGCTACTGTCCTATATGTGTTAGAGCGCTTTATGGAAAAAGATATCGCCCCCGGAGAACAAGGATTGGTTTTGAGCTTTGGCCCAGGCTTCTCTGCACAACGGGTGTTGTTGGAATGGTAGGTTAACGGATGGTTGCTAAAACATTAAAAATGGATACGAACTATGATACCTTGGAAGTAGAACAAAACAAGCACTTTTGGGCGCTCGTTTTGGGTGGAAGTAGTGGTCTAGGCTTGGCAACCGCGCTAAAACTCGCAAAACACGGGTATCATATTTTGATTGTTCATCGGGATAGGCGTTCCGATATGGAGGAAATTGACTTGGCATTCCATGAGATTAGAAAGCAGGGGGTACAGCTCAAGACTTTTAATAGGGATGCCTTGAACTCAGATACGCGTATAGCGCTTATAAAAGAACTATCCGATGTACTCTCTGATGGTAAAAAGATTAAGGTAGTTGTACATAGCATAGCCAAGGGGAGTCTAAAACCTATGTATAGCGCCAATACACCAACCTTGTCCGCTATGGATATTTCATTAACTTTTGAGGCCATGGCCTTGAGTTTATATGAGTGGACCAAAGCTTTACATGACCAAAAGTTTTTTGCTTCAGACACCAGAATTATGGCGTATACGAGTGAGGGGAATACCAGAGTTTTACCGCACTATGGTGCTGTATCGGTAGCAAAAGTAGCCTTAGAGGCCTTAGTTCGCAATATGGCCCTAGAATTTGCGCCACTTGGCATTAAGGCGAACTGCATACAGGCAGGGGTTACCAAAACTAAATCTTTTGAAATGATACCTAATTCCGAAGAAATAGAAGCTCATGCGCTGTCTCGCAACCCAAATGGAAGGTTAACAATTCCTGAGGACGTGGCCAATGCGAGCTATTTACTCACGCGTGAGGAAGCAAAATGGATAACGGGAACGGTTTTAAAAGTGGATGGAGGCGAAAGCCTGCAATGAGAATGAGCATATAATGAAACAGCAAGAGATTATAGATCAGTTGCCCTATGGTGCCTCGTTTTTGTTCGTGGACGATTTAATACACGTAGATGATACAGGTTCCGAAGGCACTTTTGTCTTTAGAAAGGAAATGGATTTCTACCAAGGGCACTTTAAAGACCATCCGGTAACGCCCGGGGTAATTTTAACGGAGTGTTGCGCGCAGATCGGTTTGGTGTGTTTGGGTATTCATCTGTTAGATTCCAAGAAGGCGAGTGCAAAAATGAATATTGGAATGAGCAGTTCGCAAATGGAATTCCTAAAACCGGTGCTGCCCAATGAAAAGGTGCGGGTAGTTTCAAAAAAAATCTATTTTAGGTTTCAAAAATTGAAATGTGAGGTACGTATGTACGACTCAAGGGGAGATATGGTCTGCAAAGGCGTATTGGCAGGAATGATAACAACAACTACACATGAATAGACGCGTAGTCATAACAGGATTAGGTGTATGTGCGCCAAATGGAATAGGGCTAAAGGCATTTACACATGCGCTGACGAATGGTACGAGTGGAATTCGATTTCAATCTGAATTAGAGCGTCTAAAATTTGGATGTCAAATAGCTGCAAATCCATTAGTTAAAGATAATGTATTAAATAATTACTTTACCCCATTACAATTGCGTGGCTTAAACGCATCTGGGCTCGTTTACGGGGTAATGGCAGGAATGGATGCTTGGGCAGATGCTGGCTTGGAACCCAACTCTACCGAAGAACCCTATTGGGATTATGGGGTGCTGTTTGGTACGGGTATTTTGGGGGTAGACAAGTTTAGGGAAGCTATTTTGATGATCGATGACCAAAATGTAAGGCGATTGGGTAGTACCAGTGTCATACAGACCATGGCAAGCGGAATTAGCGCCTACTTAGGTGGTAATTTAGGATGTGGCAACCAAGTATCTACCAATTCCTCTGCGTGTACTACAGGCACGGAAGGTGTTCTAATGGGTTATGAGCGTATTGCGACAGGAAAAGCGGAGGTGATGCTTGTTGGGAGCTGCAGTGATAGCGGACCTTATGTGTGGGGCGGTTTTGACGCTATGCGCATTCTTCCTAGGGATTATAACGGTAATCCTACACAAGCAAGTCGTCCTATGAGTGCTTCCGCCAAGGGTTTTGTTCCCGGCAGTGGGGCAGGGGCCTTGGTACTGGAATCCTTAGAAAGTGCTCAAGAACGAGGCGCCAAGATATATGCCGAAGTGTTAGGGGGTGAAATTAATAGTGGAGGACAGCGCGGGGAAGGTTCTATGACGGCACCGAATAGTATTGCGGTACAACGCTGCATACGTAACGCGGTAAAAAATGCAGGAATACAAGCAAGCGATATTGATGCTATAAATGGACATTTGACGGCAACAGCCAAGGACGGACTAGAAATACAGAACTGGAGCACGGCGCTAGATCGAAAAGGGATGGATTTCCCATATGTCAATTCCTTTAAGGGAATGATTGGTCATTGCCTGGCCGCCGCCGGTAGTATAGAGTGCGTAGGCACCATATTACAGTTTAAGGAAGGTGCGCTTTTTGGGAACATCAATTGTAAGGATATTCATCCGGAGATATCCGATATCATATCGGAACATAAGATTCCTCAAAAAACGATTGCTTATCAACCTAAAATTATCGCAAAAGCTAGTTTTGGTTTTGGCGATGTAAATGCTTGTGTTATTTTTAAGGAGTACACCGCATAAGGAATTAGGGGAGATACCCTTTCTGAAACAAGGTTGTTGTATTCCTAAGAGAATGTTCCAATCAAAAACATAAAACGTGTAGGACTTTATATTTTCAATACAACACACAGCACAAAGAATAAAAAAAATAGAATAGATTTAGTTATGACAAAAGAAGAGCGTTATCAGAAATTAAAGGATATCATTACATTATACTTACCTGAGGATGTGAAGGTAACGGATATTCAACAAAACAGTAACTTTATTACAGAGCTGAATATTAATTCTGCAAATTTAGTGGACATTGTGCTGGATGTTGAGGATGCTTTCGACATCCGTTTGGAGAACGAGGATATGGATCAAATGCAGACGGTAGACAATGCACTTGGTATCATTGACAAGAAACTTTCTGAAAAATAAATTCCGTTATGAATAGTTTTATTGCTTGGACAAAACCACGATTGCTGGTAGATTGGCGCCTTATTCTGGTGTACTGTATGGTTTATTTTCTATGGGGTTTGGGTATGAATTGGTTTGGAGCACAAATGGAAATTGCCAAATTCACTTTTTGGTGGCAGGTAATCACCTGTTACATCCTTTATATGGTGCCCATTTCTTTGCTTTTGCGAAACTTACCGTTTCACACCCAGTACGCCTACGGGCTCATTGCTATGGGATTACTAGAATTTGGGGGCTACGCTTTAGAGACTTCCTTTGCCTATCCTAATAATCTGTTAGATCAGTTTTTTGGAGAACGAACCTTTGCCTTAGGTATGGCATTATTCTTTGCGGTATATTTTCCATTAGGAAATTGGGCGGTGGGGAAATTGTATACCCGTATTTTTAAGGGGTAGATAGCGCAGCAATGTTAGGTGTGTTTTGCATGTATACAAGGGTATTTCCAAGGCTATGTAGCGCACAGTAATCTTCACTAGCTATTCTTCTACTTTCTGTTCAGGTATCAATAGCGACGTTAATACGCCCGTTATTAGGGACACCGAAATTACGGATAGTGATACCCATTCTGGAAATTTCACATGATGGGCAAGTAGCATTTTCACCCCTACAAAGGCAAGTATGACTACAAGGCTATAATTGATATACCTAAACTTCGCCAACATTCTAGAAACAAGGAAGTACATGGAACGTAAGCCCAGAATCGCTAAAATATTAGAACTAAAAACGATAAAGGGGTCTGCTGTAATCGCTAAAATAGCGGGAATGCTATCTAGGGCAAAAAGAATATCGGTTAACTCTATGACTACTAAAGCAACAAATAGGGGTGTGGCGGCCCTGACTCCATTTTTTCGAGTAAAGAAATCGTGTCCATGAAGGGTAGAGGTCATGGGATATATTTTTTTAAGCTGTTTAAAAACAATCGAATTTTTCGGATTGAAGGAATGTTCGTCACTCTTCAACATTTTAAAAGCGGTAAATAGAAGGAATACACCAAAGACATAAATAATCCATTCGAACTTAGTGATGAGTGCTACGCCAAAAAGAATCATAAAGGCACGGAAAACGATAGCTCCCAAAATACCCCAAAACAGGACGCGATGCTGATATACTGCAGGGATTTGAAATGCAGTAAAGATGACCGCGATGACAAATACATTGTCTATACTAAGGGAAAGTTCTATAAGGTAACCTGTAATATACTTAAGAACTGCTTCATTTGGGGTGAGTCCGGTTGGGTTATCTACGAGTCCGGAAGAAAACAACCAATAGACTACGCCGCTAAAGGCAAGTGCCATTGAGACCCATATAGCGGTCCATATACTGGCCTCCTTAGATTTTATAACATGATCATGTTTGTGAAAAATACCAAGATCTAGCGCTAAGAAAACGATTACACAAGCGATAAAAATAATCCAAACCCACATACTACTCCAATATTAAGATTACGAATTTAACCATCATTTTTAAATTGGTATACTTCTAACGCGAAGATTATTGATATAAAACATAGGTACTGGGTAAAGCAATCTCTTCTGGCAGTAGAATTTACAGTTGCTTCTCAGTAAAAACAGCTTATTCCAAGGCGAGATGAAATTGGACCACAACTTTATTCGCCGCTCTATCTTTTTTTAATATGGTGATATCAAAATCGGGGGTAAATAAGGTAGTGGTACCCTCTAAGGTATTTCCATCCTTGGTAAAGCGTATTTCTATAGGCTTGGCAATTTCTTTTAGGGTAAGTGTTCCGTAGACCGTTATACTAGTACCGGAGCCCTTTTCAATCTTAGTGCTTTTAAAGGAAATAACAGGAAACGTATCGGTATCAAAATATTTACTGCTTTTTAAAGACCAATCCCTAACGAAGTTACCTGTCTTTAAGGTTTCTGTCTTCACTTGGCCTTCTATGACCGAGTTTTCTAAATTGTTCCAATCAATTTTAGAGGTACTGGTAAAATCTGAAATGGAACCATTAACCTCCTTTTCTACAAAAGTAAAGGTGACTGAGCCCGATTTTATAGCCTTGCCCTGGGCCTGAACCGCAATAGGGAAAACTGCCATAAGGCAGAGTAAAAAAAGATGTTTCATAGGTACCGTGAAGCTTATTTAACTAAAAATAGCAAAAAGTACTTTAGAATCGGTTCGTACTACTGGTGAACCGACCTAAAGTAATTTCTGCTTAAAACCCTAAAATGATTTCATCTTAGCTTTCCGTTTTTGTAGTTGACGGTCCAAATCACGCGTTGTAGCGGCTATGGAAGCCTCAAAACTAGCCGTGCTAGACTCTGCAAAGAGTCTTGGCCCTGGTGCACTTAAGCGCATGTTACAAATCATTCCTGTATCGGGGGAAGAAGTGTTTTCTGTTTTAAAAAATACGTCTGCCCGGACTACAAAATCAAACTTTTCTAATAATCTATCCAATTTTTGGGCAGCCATAATCTCCAGTCGGTTACTGGCCTTTACATCATCATATTCAAAATTGATATTCATACTTATTTTGTTTGACCTTAAGGTAGACATTTCTCATTTATTTTTGAAGGTACTAGCCGTGTTAATTTTTGCGTAAGCGCATTAAAATTTTGTTAAAGATTGATAACCTGATATTTATCATTATTTTTTTTGGAGCTGTGCGGTATTTTTAAAATGTAAAAGAGTAACTTAAAGGCTAAGACAAACATACTATGGACACGAAGCGCAGTGAAATGGATATGAAAGATGTAGGATCAACCTTGTTACACGTGCAGCGCAGTTTAAGCGAGCTGAAGTTGTTTAAGGAAAAAATGAAGTCTTATCTATGTGAGCCAACAACAGCGCACTTATTTGAAACAAAAGAACGAATTCAACAGCGCATTAATGAACACATAGGCGTGCATGTAACATTATTGTGCCGATTAGAGCACAAAAAGAACATCCTGAACAAAGAATTAAAACGCATTCAAAACCAGTTGCTGGAATCGAAAGAATTGGAAAAGGGTATTCATAGCTATATGCTGGCCGTTCATTCTTAATAGTTGCAGGTATCTCCTTTAGGACCGGCTTTATGAAGCCCGATAAACTGTATATAATCACCGATAATAGGGCTGTACGCTAGCAAATGAGGGCTTGTGCTAATTTTGTGGTACATTGGTGTTGGACACTAGGTAATGTACATGAAAAAGGTATTCGTTTTAAGCTTATGTATAGTATGCACGGTTTTTAGTGCTGTAAGCGCTCAAGAAATTAGGAAAGATTCCATAGCTACAACTATAGCGGATGAAGATGGCCCAATGATGTTTAAGTTTGAGCCTGAGTTTGTTTCTGAACAACTAAAGAAGCGGGCAGTCTTTTTAGAAAAACGAAATAGGATTGATACGATGGATATTTCTGACAGGAAGCGACTTCGTTTGATAAAGCAGCTCTACAAGGGTACAAATTCTAAGGAATTACAAAAAGCTTTATTGACTGCAACGAAGTTTGAAGACGCTATATAGACCATACTACACACCAAAGTTTCAGTAGCTCTGTTTTTTCATAAGGTTATGAAAATAAACCATATATACATACGGTATTCCATAGTTTTACGAGAAAATTAAGTATTTTAGGTAGTATGAAAAGAGCAGTATTACTGATAGTAGTTTTTATCTTCACACAAGGCTGCGGTACTTCTAATAAACTAACAAATAGCCCTGAACAGGTAGCACAGCTCCACGAATTAGTACGTGCTAAATCTTATGTTTTTACGGCTACTAGAGCGTATCCTATGCCATCACAAGCATTTAATGCTATCGCAAATTCCGGTATACTACCGCCAGGAACGAATTCGGGAATGATCGATTTAACTACGATTACGAGTTTTTTGAAGATTGATGGAGATAGTATAACCGGGGATTTACCTTTTTATGGAGAACGCCAATTTGGCGGTGGTCCAACATCGAAACCAGGTATTGCTTTTAAAAGTGTGCCGTATGAATACAACCAAACGTATAACGAAGCCAAGGGGTACTATAAAATAGTTTTTGAAATCTCAGACAAAACCGAACAATATCAAGTAAACTTATCCTTGTTTCCCAATAATTTTGCCAATGTTTCGATCAACAGTAACCAAAGAAGCACCATCCGATATAGTGGTACGGTGTCTAGAAGTAAGGCCTTAGCGCACTAATATCAAATACACCTACTTAGCATTCCAATTTTTAATTTATACTTCTTATATCATATATGGTTTTACCTCCTACACCTGTGTAGTACTAGTGGAACAATCCGCACCTGATTTGGTTATTTTATTGGTTCATTTACCACAACATTCCCTGTAGAAATAGCGCAAATGGAGCATTTTGGACAGATTATCGTTAAAAAAGACTTAAACCAACAAGGTTTACTTCTGGTTTTCGTTTTTCCCCAATTAGATCAATATCTTTGCCGATCGATAAAGTAAACCATAGAAATTAACAACATGAGTAAAGTAAAAGAAGGCGATGTAGTAGTCGTACATTATACTGGTAAATTAAGTGATGGTGAAGTTTTTGATAGTTCCTTACAGAGAGAACCCCTTGAGGTGAAATTGGGGCAAGGAAGTTTAATTCCCGGTTTCGAAAAAGGGCTTATAGATATGGCCCCTTCCGAAAAAAAGACTATTGTAATTGACAAGCAAGAAGCGTACGGCGAAAAGCAAAAAGAACTTTTCCAGTCGGTACCGAAAGAACATTTGCCAAAAGATATGACTCCAGAAGTAGATATGGCACTAATTGCTTCAAATGAAGATGGCTCCGAGAGGCAACTACGTATTGCAGAAGTAAATGAAAACGATATTGTAGTAGATGCCAATCATCCTTTGGCAGGGCAGGACCTTACATTTGAGTTGGAATTGATAGAAATCAAATAGACGATAGAACAATTCATATCGTTAATACCGCCTATACGTAGGCGGTATTTTTGTTGGTACCTATATAAAATAAGAGCATTACAAATATAAAGTACCGTTAGTGCTACTGGTGCAATATATCAGTACGGGAATGATACTGCTAAGAAATCTAATGCTTCTGGACAATTTCGTATTTTTAGGCGTAAGAAGTTTGTAATCGTATACCGATGCATATCCATCTTAATTTTTTCATACCTCTTAAAAGCTAAATGCACTATGAATATCTCAAAACCCGCTAGTCGAGTATCGTATTTTCATTTTATAACATTTAGTTTTATCCTACTTCTTGGTCTGTCCTGCGAAGAAACGCCCAACAATGATCCTGATAAAGAAGAATGGATAGCCTTGTTCGATGGGGCCAACTATACGGATTGGACCCCTAAATTCAAAGGCTATGAACTTGGTGAGAATTATAAGGATAGGTTTGTTTATGATGATAGTCTTTTAAGTGTGCGATATTCAGAAACCGATTCGTTTAACGGAAATTTTGGACACCTATTTTACAAGAAAAAATTCTCACATTATAAGCTAAAGGCGAAGTATAGATTTGTTGGAGGGCAAATGAAAAACGGTCCAGGTTGGGCTTTTCGAAATAACGGGCTAATGCTTCATTGCCAAGACCCAAAGACACTGGGACTGGAACAGGATTTCCCCATTTCTTTAGAGCTTCAACTATTGGGAGGTGACGGCGCTACTGACCGCACAACAGCGAATCTTTGTACACCTGGTACGAATGTAGTTATGGGAGATTCCTTGTTTACCCCGCACTGCATCAATTCAAATTCAGATACCTACCAAGGAGACCGGTGGGTAGAAGTAGAGGCCTTGGTGCTTGGCGATTCTCTTGTACAGCATATCATGGAAGGGCGAGTAGTATTGGAATTCAAAAATCCTACTATTGGCGGAGGGAATGTAGATGGATATAAAGAAAGCGCCTATCAACAAGGGCAAGCATTAAAAGATGGTTTTATCTCCATACAAGCGGAGACACATCCCATAGATTTTGAGTCCATAGCGCTTTTAGACCTTTGTGGGTGCATGGACGAAACTGCTAAAAACTATAAATCCTATTACGTGAAAGCAGCTAACGAAACCTGTATTTACAACTAAAGAATAGCCTTTGCCCCTTATAGGACACGACATCGATGTACGCTATATGGTACGGTATGGGGAAGAAAAAGTGTTACTAAAAATTGAAATGAACGCAGCAAGCCACATACGATAGATTATGAGATTTAGAATACTTTTTTATATACTTCTAGGAATGGCTGTTTTTGGCTGCAAAGAGATGCCGAAAGAAAAGCTAAGCGAATCCGAGAATCCTGTTATCATAGCTGAACAAGTTATAGTAGCAGCCTCATATACGGATTTGGAAGGCAATCCCATAGAACTTGATGATTATAAAGGAAAACGGGTGTTTTTGAATTATTGGGCTACATGGTGCCGCCCTTGCATCGAGGAAATGCCCGATTTGCTGAAATTACAAGCTATGCTAATAGCGGAAAACTATGTTTTTCTATTGGCCTCGGACGAATCGGTTGAGAAAATAAAGAAATTTAAAACTACACGTAGCTTTGATTTTAAATTCATCAAGTACAATGGAACCTATGGCGAGCAACAAATAACTGCCCTACCCGTCACCTTTATTTATAATGAAGTAGGGGAGCAGGTGTTTCGCTTTGATGGTGCCATGGATTGGAACACCCAAGAACTAATTGAAAAACTAAAGAACCTAGACTAATGCGTTATCATTCCTATTTAGTATTACTATTTTGTTTTGTGCTAATAAATTGCAAACAAGAACCTAAGAGCCTTGAACCGGAAGTTTTAGTTAATATAGTAGAAGAAGTGTTATCTCCGGCTGGAGCCTCGAGTTCTTTGCCTCATTTGGTCTCAAATGTCGACGGTATCCTGTTGTCATGGGTAGCGACTAAAGGGGATTCCTTGGCTACGCTTTTCTTTTCTGAGCTGGAAAACGGCGCATGGCAAGAGCCCCAAGCGGTTGTGGAAGGTAGTGATTGGTTCGTTAATTGGGCCGATTATCCAATGATAGCCGCAAACAAAGGGAA
>CAZDOW010000093.1:0-12845 GCA_964507115.1 uncultured Maribacter sp. | reverse complement strand
TGCATAAGGGTCACCATCCGGACTACCCTTATCACCTGCTTTATTATCGTCACCCTCACTTCCAGAAGCCGTGCCGTCAGAGGTATTCAACCCACCCATAAGCGCGTCTAATTTCTTCTTCTTGGCGTCTTGCTCTTTTTGGGCGCGGTCTTCTGCATCCCGTTTTTCTTTGGCTATCCTAGCTGCCTCCGCTTTTGCTTGTTTCGCTTCGTTCTCCGCTTTTAGCTTTGCATTCGCAGTTGCTATTTCAGATTTTCGTTTGGCTTCTTCAGCCTGCTTTATACGTATAGACTCTTCACTTTCCTGTGTTAGTACCTTTTCCGAAGGAACCTCCTTTACAACAGGCTCTTCAGACGTTTCTTCCTCCACTTCTTCTACCTGCTGTGCAACCTCTTGTTTTGAAGGTTCTACAGGAGGAGTATCCAAAGGCTCTGAGCGAATTTTTTCTTTTGGCTGAACCTTTCCACTTCCAAAATCGGTTGTACCAAAATTCACTGAAATACCGTTCTCTATTGGGGGGTCCATATAGCTAAGACCTATATAGAAAAGCAACAACAACAGTATGCTCAAGAGCAACGTCGTAAGTGTAAAAGATTTCTTTTTGTATGTAGTGTCCAGAAACGCCATCAGTTGGGACGCACTGCCAAGATTACCTTGTAATTATTTCTATTAGCAATGTCCATTACGTTTACCGCCTCCTTTATGGCAACGCTCTCTTCTGCCCTAAGAATAATGGTAGGTTTGTCTTGACCCTCGAGTGCTTTTTTTAATTCTATTTCAATATATGCTCCGTTAATTTTTTCATTATTAACGTAATACTGTAAGTTCTTATCGATACTTACAGAAACATTCTGTGTGTTGGTTGACTTTCCTTTTGCTTTTGGCAAGAGTAAATCTAGTGCATTTGGCGAGTTGGCTGTCAACATAAAAAATATCAACAAAAGAAAAACAATATCCGTCATAGACGACATACTGAAATCTGGACTTACTTTATTTCTTCCTTTTAATTTCATAATGAAGAATTAAAGAGGTTCGTTCAATAGGTCTAAAAAATCAACGGCATTAGCTTCCATTTTATGAACTACTTTATCCGTTCTATTAACCAAATGGTTATACCCTATGTACGCAATAATACCTACAATCAACCCTGCCACTGTGGTCGTCATTGCCGTATAAATACCAGATGCCAAAGATCCCATTTCCGCTTGACCTCCACTACTAGCCATTTCATGAAAAGCTAAAATCATACCTATTACAGTTCCAAGAAATCCTATCATTGGTGCGGCCCCCGCCACAGTTGCAAGAACACTTACGTTCTTTTCCAATTTATAAACTTCTAAGGTACCTGCATTTTCAATGGCAGTATTAATATCGTCCAGAGGTTTGCCAATTCTAGAAATACCCTTTTCTGTTAATCTTGCCACAGGCGAATCGGTCTGTGCACATAGCAATTTAGCTGCCTCTAATTTACCTGAAGTAACATGATCCCTAATCTGATTCATGAAATTCTTATCTATTTTAGATGCCGCATTTACGGCCAATAGACGTTCAAAATAGATATAGAGTGCAACGCCGAGCATCAGAAAAAGTACGGTAATAATAAGGACACTTCCTGTGCCTCCGTTAATAACCAAATCTATAACGGATAAGGTCTTTTCTTCAGAAAGTACTTCTTCAGCCGCATCTTGGGCTAAATCTTGGAATAATAACATAGGGTTCTTAAATTATCAAATTTGCCTTAATAACGGTGTTTTTAGTATAAAATTATACGTTCAGGACAAAATCTCTTAATAATATAAATACTACCGCACCGCTAATAAAACCAACGAATGCCAACCAAGCTATTTTTTTAAGATACCAAAAGAAATCTATCTTTTCCATACCCATAGCCACAACTCCTGCTGCAGAACCAATAATCAGCATACTACCTCCCGTACCAGCAGAATATGCTATAAAATGCCAAAGCGGATTATCGATGGTCTCACCGAACATACCAATACTTGCAGCAACTAAAGGAACGTTATCTATAATAGCGGATCCTACCCCGAACAACAAAACCACAATATCGGTATTCGGAATTGCCTCATTGAGGCTTTCGGCATAATGGAACAACATCCCTAAGGATTCCAAAGCCCCAACAGCCAATAAAATACCTAAAAAGAAAAGTATACTGGGAAGCTCAATTTTAGAAAGAGAGCTATGCACCGGACTATGGTGCCCACCTTCCTCATGTTCGCTACCATCGACTGAGGAAATACTGAATTTTTTATTACTGAAAATTTCTGCAAAAGCAGCTACTACCGCTAACGAAAGCATCATGCCAACATACGGAGGTAAATGTGTAATCGTTTTGAAAAAAGGAACGAATACAATAGCACCTAAACCAAGGTATAACATGGTAGCTCCATATTTGGACTTTTTAGTTTCTTGAACAAAATCTCCTTCAATAACACCTTGAAACGCCTTTTTATTACCAGCTATCAACGTAGGTATTACCATACACACTATTGACGGTATTAACACGTGTAGTATCAACTGCCCTGCCGTAACCTTATTAGCGATCCAAAGCATTGTAGTGGTAACATCACCAATAGGCGACCAAGCCCCACCAGCATTTGCTGAAATAATAATCATACCTGCAAACCACAACCTAGTATTCCTATCAAGAATTACCTTCTGCAAAATAGTAATCAAAACAATGGTTGCCGTAAGGTTATCTATAATTGCTGATATGATAAAGGCCAATATTGAAAACAACCAAAGTAATTTCTTTTTGCTTCTAGTCCGTATAAATCCTTTTATCGTAGCAAAGCCATCAAAATAATCTATAATCTCCACGATAGTCATTGCTCCTAGCAGAAACACAAGTATTTCAGCAGTTTTCCCCAAATGATGTAATAATATTTCATCAATATGAGAAGGTTCTAATTCGCGCAATTCAGCATTTACTTCGAAAACAGACATATGGTTCAATGCGATTATCGCCCAAAGAATGGCCATCATGGCAAGGGCTGGAATCAGTTTATCTATCTTAAGATTATGCTCAAGAGTAATGGCTAAATAACCTGCCAAAAAAACAATAATAATTATGGTTTCCATCATAAGTTGGTTTTAGTTTATTTTCAGTTTCGAACAAGTAGTTCTTTTAAAATTACTTGAATTCAAACTCCCTAAAGGTATTTAAAAATGTTATTCCTTCACTACCCTTCTACATAATAAAGTTCATTTTATTGAAAATCAAACTTTTACAGATTGTAATTTCATTTCAACTAAGACAATATTCCGTAATTAGTGCAATCAAACGCTTAGCAAACCAATTATAAATGCGTGTTGAAAAATCAGAAAAGAAACCTCAGAATCGCTATAATTTGATAGCAAGTAAGCGGTATAGCTTATCTTTGTAATGCAAACGTTTAATACTGCACCTATGAATTTTACGCTGACGGAAGAACAAAAATTAATACAACAAGCCGCAAGGGATTTTGCCAATAATGAATTGCTTCCTGGAGTAATAGAACGAGACGAGGCTCAACGGTTCCCGAAGGACGAAGTAAATAAAATGGGAGCGCTAGGCTTCATGGGAATGATGGTAGACCCAAAATACGGAGGAAGTGGACTGGACACCCTTTCTTATGTACTAGTAATGGAAGAACTATCTAAAATAGACGCTTCCTCATCCGTAATTGTTTCTGTTAACAATTCCTTAGTTTGTTGGGGACTAGAAACTTTTGGGAACGAAGCTCAAAAAGAAAAATACCTATCAAGATTGACAACTGGCGAAATCATTGGTGCTTTCTGTTTATCGGAACCCGAAGCGGGAAGTGATGCAACATCACAACAAACCACTGCTATTGATAAAGGAGATCATTATGTGCTAAACGGAACAAAAAACTGGATTACCAACGGTAGCTCGGCTGAAATATATTTGGTCATTGCTCAGACAGATAAGGATAAAAAACACAAAGGTATCAATGCTCTTATAGTAGAAAAAGGAGCTGAAGGATTTGAATTGGGCCCTAAAGAGAATAAATTAGGAATTAGAGGTAGTGATACACATTCCTTAATTTTTAATGATGTAAAAGTACCCAAAGAAAATAGAATTGGAGAAGATGGTTTTGGCTTCAAATTTGCCATGAAAACGCTGGCCGGAGGACGAATAGGAATTGCAGCCCAAGCTTTGGGAATTGCTGCCGGTGCCTATGAACTTGCCTTAAAATATTCTAAGGAACGAAAGGCTTTTGGAACCGAAATTTGCAACCACCAAGCTATTGCATTTAAATTAGCGGATATGCATACCCAAATTGAAGCTGCCAGAAACCTGGTATACAAAGCCGCATGCGACAAGGACAATAAACAAGATTACGACCTTTCGGGTGCCATGGCTAAACTGTATGCCTCTCAAGTAGCTATGGATACCACTGTAGAAGCTGTCCAAATTCATGGTGGCAACGGTTTTGTTAAGGACTATCATGTGGAAAGATTGATGAGAGACGCAAAAATCACACAGATTTATGAAGGCACTTCAGAGATTCAAAAAATTGTAATTTCAAGAAGTATTTTAAAGAATTAAGAACTCCCAAAAAGACGTACCCTTAAAAATTAAGAGTATTGACCTAAAAGGTTTAATATCTAAACAACATACACCCCTTTATATAGGGGTGTTTTTATTTTAGCGTACCATATTCTAGCTAGACCCCTTCAAAAGAAAGATAAAACTATGATATGATATGTGTTTTTGTGGATATGATAAAATCGACAGCCAAAAAATGCATAATTCAATATATTTTAACGAATAATTAAAAACGTTGAATTATTTATATCATAATTTAAAAATCATTGCATTTTACTCATTTAAAATGATATTTTTGAGAAAATACCATAATATATGACGCTGAAGAAACAAGGTCTTTACTTACCGGAATTTGAACATGATAACTGTGGCGCAGGTTTCATCTGTAGTTTAAAAGGGAAAAAATCTAATGATATCATTCATAAAGCATTGGAGATACTAGACCGGCTGGAACACAGAGGAGCGGTAAGTGCGGATGGTAAAACGGGAGATGGCGCTGGTATTTTAATTGATATTCCCCACGATTTTTTTCAAAGTGTTTGCAACTTCGAGCTACCTGAGCCCGGAGCTTATGCGATAAGCAACGTTTTCTTCCCTAGAAAAGAAAACCAACGGAATTTTTGCGAAAGTGTTTTTGAAGAAAATATCAAAAAACAAGGACTGCGACTTTTAGGTTGGCGAGATGTGCCAGTGAATAGAGCTATTCCTGGACGAATTGCCGCGGAAACAGAACCTTTTGTAAAACAACTTTTTGTTGCTAAAGAAAATCCAGAGCAAACCTATTTTGATTTCAACCTAAAATTATTTATTGCAAGAAAGGTTACGGAACATACCATTATTAACTCCAAACTTTCTGAAAGCAAGTTCTTTTATGTTCCTAGTTTATCAACAAAAATTATCATTTTCAAAGGCTTATTAATGCCGCATGATATTAGCCTCTACTACCAAGACCTTTTGGATTCTAGAGTGGTAACACGACTTGCGTTGGTGCACCAACGTTTCTCTACCAATACGTTTCCAACATGGGATTTGGCACAACCCTTCCGTTATATGTGTCACAACGGAGAGATAAACACCCTTAGAGGTAATGTCTCCAGAATGTTATCTAGAGAAGAGTTGTTGAAAAGCGATTTCTTTGGGGACGAAATTAAAAACATATTACCCATCATATTGCCTGGAAAGTCCGATTCCGCTACTATGGATATGGTTGTAGAGCTTCTTTTAATGACCGGACGCTCACTTCCGGAGGTTATGATGATAATGGTACCGGAAGCTTGGGAAAAGAACGAAGAAATGTCGCCATCCAAAAAAGCCTTTTACGAGTACCATTCCTGTATGATAGAACCATGGGACGGTCCAGCTTCCATTCCGTTTACTGATGGAAACTATATTGGCGCTGTATTGGACCGTAACGGCTTAAGACCTTCTAGGTATACCGTTACTAAAGATGATTATGTAGTGATGTCCTCTGAAACTGGGGTAGTAGAGATTGCACCGGAAAATGTAGAGTTCCACGGCCGATTAGAACCTGGAAAAATGTTCTTAGTGAACATGGAAGAAGGTCGCATCATAAACGATGAGGAAATAAAAGAAAAGATTGCAAAAAAATATCCTTACAGAGATTGGCTTGACAATAATCTAGTGCATTTAAAGGACATTCCGTATAATGTTTGTCCTCTCTTTTTAGGAGAAGCTGCTTTAGACAAAAGAAAATCAGTTTTTGGGTACACCTTGGAAGACATCAACACAATTATCCTTCCTATGGGCAAGTCTGCCAAAGAGCCCATTGGGTCTATGGGGTCAGATACTCCAATAGCGGTACTTTCACAACGTCCGCAATTGATATATAACTATTTCAAACAACTCTTTGCCCAGGTTACCAATCCACCACTAGATGGTATTAGGGAGGAATTGATAACCGACATTAGCCTTACTTTAGGAAGCGATCATAATATTTTTGAGTTTACAGAACTGCACTGTAGAAAGTTAAAGATTCAAAATCCCGTGATTTCTAAAGAAGACTTGGATAAAATCAAGAACTATGACGTAAGCCCAAACTACAAAGTGGTTTCTATACCAATGCTTTATAGCATTAATAAAGGACATAACGGTTTAGAAGATGCCCTTAAGGCCATCTTAGAACAAGCTTCTAATGAAGTGGACAACGGAGCGAATATTATTATACTTTCCGACAGAAATGTGGATAAAGACAATGCACCCATACCTGCGTTATTAGCCTGTTCCTATGTAAACAGTGGTCTACAGAAAATGGGGAAACGCTCCAAACTAAGTGTAATCATAGAATCAGCAGAACCTAGAGAAGTACATCACTTTGCACTTTTATTCGGTTTTGGTGCTAGTGCCGTGAATCCGTATTTGGTCAATGAAATAATAGGAGAGCAAATAGAGCAACTAGACATTACAGATATTACGTTTGATGAGGCCATAAAAAATTATAATAAAGCGGTCGGAAAAGGTATTCTAAAAGTGATGAATAAAATTGGCATATCCACACTTAACTCCTATCGCGGATCACAACTTTTCGAATGTATAGGGATTAACACAAAAGTAGTTGACAAATATTTCCCAAATACACCAACACGAATACAAGGTATTGGCTTGTATGAGATTGAAAAAGAAATAGCCAAAAGACACCAAACCACATTTGCATCCCAAGAGGTTGCCGCAAGTTTAGATTTGGAAATAGGCGGTGAGTATCGCTGGAGAAGGGACGGAGAAAAGCACATGTTTAATCCCTTGAGTATTGCTAAATTACAAAAAGCGGTGAGAGGAAACGAGCCTAACACCTACAAGGAATTTGCCAAAATGGTGAATGAGCAATCTAAAAATTTGATGACTATTAGAGGGTTATTTGAGTTTTCTAATTACGACCCTATCCCACTGGAAGAGGTAGAACCTTGGACAGATATTGTAAAACGATTTAAAACGGGTGCCATGTCCTATGGCTCTATTAGTAAAGAAGCGCATGAAAACTTGGCTATTGCTATGAACCGGATAGGAGGTAAAAGTAATTCTGGCGAGGGCGGTGAAGACGAACAACGTTTTTACAAAAATGCGACTGGAGATTGGAAAAACAGTGCTATCAAACAAGTGGCATCAGGAAGGTTTGGCGTAACCTCCAATTACCTAACCAACGCCAAGGAAATACAAATCAAGATGGCACAGGGTGCGAAACCCGGAGAGGGTGGACAATTGCCTGGACCTAAAGTAAACCCAGCAATAGCAAAAACCAGAAACTCTACACCCTATGTTGGTCTTATTTCACCACCACCCCATCACGATATTTATTCCATTGAAGATTTATCTCAACTTATTTATGATCTAAAGTCTGCGAATAGAAAAGCTAGAATAAATGTAAAACTGGTTTCAGAAGTAGGCGTTGGAACAGTAGCCGCGGGAGTTGCCAAGGCAAAAGCAGATGTTATTTTAGTATCAGGTTTTGACGGAGGAACTGGCGCTTCACCTTTAACTTCCCTAAAACATGCAGGATTACCCTGGGAATTGGGTATCGCGGAAGCGCAACAAACATTGGTCATGAACGATCTAAGGAACAGAATTGTTTTAGAATGTGATGGTCAACTAAAAACGGGTAGAGATGTAGCTATAGCTTGTTTATTAGGAGCCGAAGAATTTGGTTTTGCTACCGCACCTTTAGTAGCATCGGGATGTATTATGATGCGCGTATGTCATTTAAATACATGTCCCGTAGGAATTGCGACACAAAACCCGGAATTACGAAAGAAATTTAACGGCAAACCAGAACACGTTGTCAACTACATGTACTTTGTAGCCCAAGAATTACGAGAAATCATGGCCCAGCTAGGATTTAGAACAGTAAATGAAATGGTGGGGCAAGTACAAAAGCTCGACCGTATAAAAGCAATAACACATTATAAGGCCGCAGGAATAGATCTTACACCCATCCTACATCAAGTAGATGTGCCAGCTGGAACCAAATTCTACAATACACAGAAACAACAGCACGATGTAGATAAATCAATTGAATTTGATATTATAGCCAAGGCTAACCCTTCTTTATTCAGAAAAGAAAAATCAAGTTTAGATTTCCCTATTTGCAACACGGATAGAGCTGTTGGGGCAATTATCAGTAATGAAATATCTAAAATTTACGGAGCACAAGGCCTACCCATTAATACCTTAAAACTGAACTTTACGGGTTCCGCAGGACAAAGTTTTGGTGCTTTTGCGACAAGAGGACTTACCATGACCGTTAACGGAAATACCAACGACTACCTTGGAAAAGGGCTCTCTGGAGCAAAGTTAGTAATCAAAGTGCCAGAAACGTCAACCATTATTCCTGAGGACAATGTTATTACAGGAAATGTAACCCTTTACGGTGCTACTGCCGGAAGGGCATATATAAACGGTAAAGCAGGCGAGCGATTTTGTGTGAGAAATTCTGGAGCAAAAGCTGTTGTTGAAGGTATTGGAGATCACGGCTGTGAGTATATGACTGGGGGTATTGCAGTAATCCTAGGGGAAGTAGGTCGGAATTTTGGTGCTGGTATGAGTGGTGGTATCGCGTACGTTCTAGATGATAAAAAAACCTTTCTAAAAAGATGCAATGCAGAGGCATTAAATCTTTTAGAAGTTACCGAAGACAATGATGTTAAAGAATTAAAAGACTTGATAGAAAGTCATTACAACGCAACATTAAGTCCTTTGGCTCAACGCATTTTAGAAAACTGGGAGTCGTATTTACCAAAATTCATCAAAGTACTACCGGAAGAATATAGACAAGCGTTAATCCGTTTGGAACAAGAAAAACTACAAACTACATAAATCGAAACATGGGAAAGATAACAGGATTTTTGGAATTCGATAGAAAAGTAGAATCATATAAACCCGTTGAGGAACGAATTAATAATTACAAGGAATTTACCGTTCCCCTACCTGAAAAAGAACTTAAGGAACAAGGTGCTAGGTGTATGGATTGCGGTATTCCATTTTGCCACAGTGGTTGCCCTTTAGGAAATCTTATTCCAGATTTTAATGATGCCGTGTATAGAGGCAAATGGGAAAAGGCGAGTGAAATATTACATTCAACCAATAATTTTCCAGAATTCACAGGAAGATTATGCCCTGCCCCATGTGAAGAAGCCTGTGTACTTGGAATAAACGAAGACCCAGTTTCTATAGAAAATATAGAAAAAAATATTGTAGAAACTGCTTTTGAAAAGGGGTGGATTACGGCAAAACCACCTTTGACCAGAACTGGAAAGACTGTTGCTGTAGTCGGGTCTGGACCAGCTGGACTGGCGGCGGCCCAACAATTGAACAGGGTAGGCCATACGGTTACGGTATTTGAACGTGACGAAAAGCCTGGAGGATTGTTACGTTATGGAATTCCAGATTTTAAAATGGAAAAGCAGGTTATTGACAGACGTCTTGCCGTCCTAGAAGAAGAAGGAATTATTTTTAAATGTGGTGTTCATATCGGTATTGATAAAAAAGCCGATGAGTTAAAAAAAGACTTTGATGCTATAGTACTTTCGGGAGGCGCAACGGTTAAACGCGGTTTACCTATCGAAGGTTCGAACCTTAAAGGCGTTGTACAGGCGATGGATTTTTTAGGTCAAAACAATAAACGAGTGGATGGGATTACTGCTTTAGGTGAAGAAATTAAAGCTACCAATAAAGATGTAATAGTTATTGGCGGTGGCGATACAGGATCAGATTGTATAGGAACTTCTTTTCGTCAAGGCGCAACATCCGTTTCCAACTTCGAGATTATGCCTATGGCAACTGCCGATAGACCAGAAGATCAACCTTGGCCGTTTTGGCCAATGCGTTTAAGAACGAGCTCCTCCCACAAGGAAGGTGCAGAACGTTTCTTTAGTATTTCAACAAAGCGCTTTATAGGAGATGACGATGGCAATCTAAAAGGTCTGATTACATCAGAAATAGAATGGATAAAGACTCCTGGCCAAAGACCACAACTGAAGGAAGTACCTGGAAGCGAAAAAGAATGGAAATGTGAATTGACATTATTGGCTCTTGGTTTCACTGGATCTGAAACAACATTAGCAGAACAGTTTGGAATAACCATGGACCAAAGAACAAATATTAAAGCAACCGAGGATAATTATATGACGAACGTTCCCGGTGTTTTTGCAGCTGGCGACCAACGAAGAGGTCAATCCCTTATTGTATGGGCGATTTCAGAAGGAAGAGAGGCAGCATACCATGTAGATACTTATTTGATGGGAAAGTCAAATTTGCCTTTAAAAGGGGATGGGGATTTACCCAGAGTTTAAACCTTAGGCAATTATCTGTGCATCGTATACATCATCCAACTTATGAAAATAAGTTGGATTTTTAGTTCCTAGACAAGTTTTGAATAAAGTGCTTTCAGAGATACTTCGATCACATCCTTACAAGGGTCTAGGATTTACCCATAATATCTTCATATATTTTATCTAACGATAAGGTATCATCCATTGTCTTTTGCAGTTCCAAGAGTTCCTTGAACAGTGTTTTTACAGTATCAGAATGTTCAGGGTTACCGGCCAAATCATTCATTTCATTCGGGTCATTCTCTAAATCGAATAAAAGTACTTTTTCTATTTTGGGGTAAACCAAGAGCTTGAATCCGTTTTTACGAATCATTCGCTGAACATTAACATAAGCGCCATAAACCCCATCATAATGACTTTCATTTCGCTCTCCTCTAATAATATCTATAAAACTATGGAACTGTACATATTCTGGTTTTTCAATATGCGCCAATTCTAAGGTTGTTGCCATAATATCCTGCAAATAAACGTCTTGTCGTAGCACTTTCCCTTTTGGAACATCTGGACCCGTAACCATCATAGGTATGCGAATACTGTGATCAAAAAGACTTTGTTTTCCAATCAATCCATGATGGCCAACGGCTAGTCCATGATCAGCACCAAAAAAGATATAGGTATTATTCATTTTACCACTTTCCTCTAAAGCATCCAGGACTTTACCAATTTGCTCATCCATATGGCTTAAAAGCGCATAATACTCTTGGCGATGTACTTTTACCGCATATTCAGTTCTTGGAAAAGGAGCAAGCGCCTCATCTCTTAAACCTGGCGGATTCCCGATAGCATCTTTCCATGGATATTCCGGTAAGAAATTTTCCGGAACTTTTATATTCTCTAAAGGATACATATCTAAAAAACGTTGCGGGGCTTGTCTTGGATCGTGAGTTGCATTAAAAGCCAAATACATAAAGAATGGGTTGTCCTTATTTTTAGCCTTTTCTAAAAAAGATAGCGCATCCTCCTTAACTACTTCACTCCAATGCTTTCCGCCTTCCCAAAAACCACCTTGAAGGGTATCGGTAGGTGACCACTCCGTATCATCAGGTCCTGTTGGTCGTCCATACCCCAAAGGCATATACGTATTCCAATCCTTCATATCGCCCGATTCTTCCTTCCATTTCTTTATGGCTGTTCCAAGTTCATTCCTTCTATCCCCAGGCATACCGGGTCGCACATGCTTAGCTTCCATAAAAATAGTCGCGGCCGGAGCCAGCACATGCCATTTACCAGTCATGTACGTATCATACCCCTGCTTCTCCAAAAGTCTACTCCACGTTTGATTCAATGCTATTGAATCCCCGCTTGCCCACGCCTTAGTTTTTTTCTGAGCGTTCCAAATATAGGAGCCTGAAATGATCATTGCTCTAGACGCCACGCAAATGGCACCATTCCAACCTCCCATGTTATATGCATTTGTAAACGAAGTACCGTTCTTTACCAAACGATCTAAATTTGGAGTATATACATCCTCAAAGCCAAGTTCTCTTATACTTTCAAACGTTTGATCATCAGCAAATAGGAATACAAAATTAGGATTATCTGTTTCCTTCTTATTTTTTTTCTCCAATCTATCATTACAGGAGATTATTAACAAAAGTGCTAACAAAGGGAATACTAATAGTTTTCTCATGAATGCAGATTTTTGAAGGTAAGGTCTATTTTTCACCGTTAAGATATGCTATCATTATAGACTAATCCTACCGTTACTAGTAAAAGTAGTAACTAAACTTCAGATTCCACTTATTTACAGTTTAGGATAATTCTACCCGTGATTACCATTTTATCTATTTTATAAGATTCATTCCTTTTCATGGTAATAAGTAATAGCCAAAAGACAGGGCAAACTTAAATTTAACTAATAGGGTTTTACTCTTTAAGTTTTGGGCACAAAAAAACCCCCTTACATTTCTGTAAGGGGGTTCTCGAAAAAGGCGGCT
>CAZDOW010000092.1:0-13114 GCA_964507115.1 uncultured Maribacter sp. | reverse complement strand
ACTTACCTTCAGCAGCTAATTTAGCTTGTGCTGGCCAAGTATCTGTTACGTGATTACCACGAACATCTGCAATGATTTCAGAAACTTTTGCTGGCTTAGCTTTTGCCAATTCCGCAAATGATGCAATTCCAGCAGCGATTAAAGTTTCAGCGATTTTTGGTCCAATACCTTCAATCTTTTTTAAATCATCCGCTTTGGTTGCTTTTGGAGCTGCAGCTTTCTTTGGTGCTGCTTCCTTTTTTGGAGCTGCAGCCTTAGGAGAAGCTTCTTTTTTAGGAGCGGCTTTCTTAGGTTCCGCTGCTTTTACTTTCTTGCCACCTTTCGCAACGATACTTTCGATTACGATTTCAGTCAATGACTGGCGGTGTCCGTTTTTCTTTCTATAACCTTTACGTCTTTTCTTGTGAAAGACAATTACTTTGTCACCTCTAAGGTGCTTAATGACTTTAGCCTCAACAGCGGCTCCGTCTATAGCTGGGGCGCCAATAGTAACGTTCTTTCCGTCATCTAAAAGAAGTACATTGTCAAAAGTTACCTTTTTCCCTTCTTCTGTTTGTAAACGGTGAACGTACACTTTTTGGTCTTTTGCAACTTTAAATTGCTGCCCTGCCATCTCTACAATTGCGTACATATCGTTAAAAATGTGTAATTAAAACCTATTGGATTTTTTCCAAAGGCGGCTGCAAATATACTTCTTCTTGCGTTATCTACAAGGTTTTTTTTAGAATTTAGCTGCGTTTTACCTTTAAATTATTAGAGGATTTAAAAAGCTGCATAAAAGTAAGGGTGAGTACAACCGTAGTACTAAAACCCATGACAGCAACTACAAAGAAAACAATAGCCTCAAAACTTTGGTATTCACCAGCCCATTGAGAGGAAAGGATTTCTAAAAACCCTGGATTAAGTTCCGTGGAATAAAGTGCGAAAAATATAGTAAATACAATCGTAGCCATACCGCCCGTAGTTAATCCCGCAGCAAAACCCTTGCTATAGTTGAATGATTTTCCACTTTCTAATTTATAAAATTTTATGGCTTCATATATTCCAAAACCTGTAATTATCGCATTAAACAAACTAAAAAAAACGTTTGTGTGCAAATCTAACAAAGAAAGCACCAAAAAATAGGCGATTAAACTACCGCTCGTAGCAATCCCAAAACGAATGGGTAACGTGAAATTTTTCATAATTTACTTTTTTTTGGTTTTGTGTTTAAAGTAAACATAATGAAGTAAAAATAACCCTAAAAACATGTTAAAGAAATAATATAAACCGAGGGTTCTTCTTACAAAAATCAAAATTCTTGTAACTTTATACCGAAAATTGATACTCATAAAAAAAATTAAAACTAAACACTAGAAAAATGAAAAACAGATTACTTATGGGCTCTGCCCTTCTGTTTTCTTGTGCTATTACCACAGCGCAAGAAGTAGAATACGAGGAGTACGACCTTGACAACGGTCTACATGTAATTCTTCATCAAGACAAAACAGCCCCCTTGGTTACCACTGCAGTTATGTACCATGTGGGTGGAAAAGATAGGACCGAAGGCAGAACGGGAATGGCTCACTTTTTTGAGCACTTATTATTTGAAGGCACTAAAAATATAGAAAATGGGAAATGGTTCGAAATTGTTTCCTCCAACGGTGGCACCAACAACGCGAACACTTCACAAGATAGAACATATTACTACGAAGTATTCCCCTCCAATAATTTAAAATTGGGACTATGGATGGAATCCGAACGGATGCTACACCCGGTTATTAATCAAGAAGGTATTGACACCCAGAACGAAGTGGTGAAAGAGGAGAAAAGGTTGCGTTATGATAATTCTCCTTATGGAAAACTTCTTTTTCCAGTTTCTGAAAACCTGTTCAAAAAACATCCTTACAAAGACCCGAATGTAGGGTACATGAAAGATTTAGATGCGGCATCTATGGAAGACTTTATAGCCTATAGGGAAAAATACTATGTGCCCAATAATGCGGTCTTAGTAGTTGCCGGAGATATAAATATCGACCAGTCTAAACAATGGATCTCCGACTATTTTAGTACTATACCAAAAGGAGCAGACATTGTACGCAGCTATCCTCAAGAAGAACCCATCACAACAGAAATAAGAACAAAATTCTATGATTCCAACATTCAAATTCCAGCTACAATCATCGGATACCGCACACCAGGTTTTAAGAACAGAGATGCTTACGTATTGAAAATGTTATCCTCATATTTGAGCGATGGTCCTTCATCCAAGCTTTACAAAAAAATGGTAGATGACCAAAAACAAGCACTTGAAGTAGGTGCCTTAGATATTGGCCAGGAAGATTATGGAATGTACTTGGTATATGCATTGCCCGTTGGCGAAACTACTTTGGAAACCTTGAACACCTCTATCGAGGAAGAGATTGCCAAAGCAAGGACTGCGGTGATGTCCGAGAACGATTATCAGAAACTACAGAATAAGTTTGAGAACAGATTTGTAAATTCTAACTCAAGCGTAGAAGGCATCACGGGGTCATTGGCAACAAATCATATGCTGTATGGAGACACTGCACTCATCAATAAGGAAATAGAAATTTACCGTTCCATAACCAGAGAAGAAATTATGGAGGTAGCCAAGAAATACCTTAACCCTAACCAAAGGGTGGTCATTGATTATCTACCTGAGGAAAAACCAACAAATTAAATACTATCATGAGAAAAATATATCTATTAGTTATAACGGTACTTTCTGTAGCAGGATTACAGGCACAAGTGGACCGCAGTAAAATGCCCGAACCAGGACCTGCTCCTGAAGTTAATCTTAAAGAACCACAAAGCTTTGAGCTAAAAAACGGACTTAAAGTATTAGTGGTTGAAAACCATAAATTACCAAGAGTATCAGTACAACTCGCCATTGACAACCCGCCTATTTTAGAAGGAGACAAAGCAGGTGTTTCTAGTTTAACTGGTAGTCTTCTTGGGCTAGGCTCTAAGAATATTAGCAAAGATGATTTTAATGAAGAAATAGATTTTCTAGGAGCACGTATGAATTTTGGCTCCCAAGGTGCTTATGCCAGTTCCCTATCAAAATATTTCTCTAGAATGATGGAGCTTATGGCCGATGCCGCTATAAATCCAAACTTTACGCAGGAGGAATTTGACAAGGAAAAAGAAAAAATCATAACTGGTCTTAAGACACAGGAAAAAGATGTTGCTGCAATAGCATCCAGAGTGCAACGAGCTTTAGCCTATGGAAAAAATCATCCTTATGGGGAATTTACAACGGAGGCTACCGTAAACAAAGTAAAACTGGCCGATGTTGAAGGTTTTTACCGCGATTATTTTGTGCCTGCCAATGCCTATTTAATCATTATCGGTGATATAGAATTTAAAGCTGCAAAAAAACTTGCCGAGGAATATTTTACACCTTGGACCAAGGCGGTACCGCCATCGTTTAGCTTTTCTAACCCAAGTGATGTACAGTATACACAAATCAATTTTGTAGATATGCCAAATGCGGTACAGTCAGAAATCGCTGTACAGAATCTGGTGAATCTTAAAATGTCAGATGCAGATTATCTTCCAGCTTTAGTTGCCAACCAAATCTTAGGCGGAGGCGGAGAAGGACGTCTATTCCTTAATCTAAGAGAAGACAAAGGCTATACCTATGGTTCGTTTTCTTCTATTGGAAACGACAAAAATGTAGTATCAAGATTTAGTGCTACTGCAAGTGTTAGGAATATGGTTACGGATAGTTCTGTAGTAGAACTACTAAAAGAAATAGACCGTATTGCAGCAACACCAGTAACAGAGAAGGAGTTGGCCAATACAAAAGCCAAATACGCTGGAAGGTTTATTATGGCCTTAGAAAACCCACAAACCATTGCCGGGTATGCCTTGAATATTGAAACTGAAAGCCTTCCTAAGGATTTTTACAAAACCTATTTAGAGCGTTTGGACAAAATTACTATTGCCGATGTGCAAAATGCAGCAAAAAAATACTTTAGCGCTAAAAATGCAAGAGTAGTTATTGCTGGAAAAGGAAGTGACGTTTTAGACAATCTAGAAAAAGTAACTATTAACGGCAAAAAACTACCCGTTTTATATTTTGATAAAACAGGCGAAAAAACAGCAAAACCAGATTATAATGTAGCCTTACCAGAAGGACTTACTCCCACAAGTGTCATAGAAAAGTATATGGAAGCTATTGGTGGTAAAACCGCCATGGAAAACGTAGTATCCTATGCTATGGTTGCCGGAGCAGAAATGCAGGGTATGCAGCTGGCCTTGGAAGTGAAAAAGACCTCCAAGAACCAATTTATGCAGGATATAACCATGAATGGGAATTCTATGAGTAAGACGGTATTGGATGGCGACAAAGGCTATGCAATGGGACAAGGACAACGAAAGGACTTTAGCGAAGAGGAGATTTTAAAATTTAGAGAAGAATCAGCTCCATTTCCAGAACTCAACTATCTAGCTGCTGGAGGTGTTAGTTTAGAAGGCACCGAAACAGTAGGCGACAAAAAAGTATATGCTATAAAGATAACTGACAGCAAAACTGTATATTACGATATGGAAACAGGCCTTAAACTGCAAGAAGTAAACACTATGGAAATGCAGGGACAACAGGTAAGACAAACAATGTTATTCGATGACTATAAAGAAGTTTCCGGTATCTTATTCCCCTTTAAACTTACACAGAGCATGGGACCACAGAATATTGAATTTATCTTTACTGAAATAAAGGTAAACGAAGGTGTATCCAATTCTGATTTTGAATAAAAACTAGATAAATAGCAAAAAAAATCCCGCTCTTAGGCGGGATTTTTTATTTTAAAAAAGTTTATCCAATTTTTCTAACCCTTGCCTCGCCAATGATGATTCCATTATCTACTTCTGGATCACCAGTATAGTTAATTGTTGTTTCCCCGTAGCACGTGACTTTTAATCGATCTGATACCTTAACCCTAAAATTACTTTCACCATATGCCGTAATTTTGGTTTCCGCATTTCCCATACCAATGGTATTCACTTCACTTTCGCCATAAGCCCTAAATACCTGTCTATCAACATTTCCTTCACTTATTTCTAAGTAAGAAGATCCGTAAATGGCTACAACGAGATCATCCAGAGTCAGCCCATTAAAATACACCTTTGTTTCACCATAAAGTGTAAGCTTTAACTCGTCTTGGTTTATGTTACTGGTACATTTTATGACTTCCTCTCCTCTAACAGAAAGATTCTTTAATGTTTTGTAGGTAATCGTAGCCGTGGCAATGGTACCTCTATAAAGCGATTTTTTTCCTTCCCAATTATCACTAGAAACGCGTTCCGACTTCGTCACGGTTTTAGCTCCGTCTAAATAAAGACGTAAGGTTTTTCCTTCTACTTTTACATTTAGTTTATCTAGGGATACTTTAGCATTATCAACCGTTACAGAAGTTTCGTCTCCTTCTACTAAAACAACCGCTATATGCGGACTAATAATAACTTTATCAAAATCTCCTACCGGAAATGTTTTCGTTTGTGCGATACCAGTTGTTACGGTAAATAGTAGCGCTAAAATAAGTAAGCGTGCTGTATTCATATCTGTTGGTTTTAAATTGATTTCCCTATAAAGACTAGCATGCTTATTTTTTGTTACAGTTGTAAATACTATTAAATAGCCTTTTTCCTATTTTTATTCACCAAATATACTCCTGACAAAATTAATAGCGTCGCCCCAAGTTGTTTTAGAGTAAACACTTCACCATCCATAATGCCCCAAAATATCCCAACGATGGGTATTAGATAGGTTACCGATACCGAGAATACTGGAGAAGAAATCTGTATCAATTTATTGAACAATACCTTGGCAATACAAGTGCTTATGACACAAAGAATGGTTATATACCCTAAAGAGCTCCAAAAAAAGTCTCCTGCAAGCACTTCGGCACTCAAGGTTCCTGACAAAGGCAATAAAACAATACCAGGCAATAAGATACAAACAAAGTTGCCCACTGCAATTCCCATGGGGCTAACACGGTGTAATTTACTTTTGATGATATTGGCATTACAAGCATAGCAAAGCGTCGCAATTACAACCAAACCAGCATACCAATAATTCTGTCCTGGGTGTATGCTAGTACCAAAAACGACCAGTAAACAAGCACCCAAAAGAGCTACTAAAACACCAAATAACTGATTTTTAGTAAAAGAAATTCCAAAAGCGAAAAGTCCAACAAATAAAGTAAACAATGGTACTAGGGAATTCAAAACCGCTGTTACCCCACTATCAATTTCTGTTTCCGCAAATGCAAAGAGAAACATGGGAAAGAAGCTACCTATAAAACCAGAGAGTGCTAGCCACTTCCAATCCTCCTTACGTATAGTTTTTAAAGAACTAAACCCTATTAACAATAGAAGGCCACCGGCGATAACAATACGTAAAGCACCCAATTGCAGGGGCGCAAATCCTTCTAAACCCTTTTTTATTAAAATATAAGAAGTACCCCAAATAAAGGATAGGACAATTAGGTAAAACCATTTGCGTTGTTGAAGGCTCAAAGCGTCTATTTTTTTTGCAAAAGTCGTGTTTTTTTATGATTAAAACGTACCATAAAACGCATGTACAGGATACATTTACTCTAAAAATTTAACTTTAGCAATCTATCCTTCCTAGCAATTATTAACTGAATTAATAATCGCTTGAGGATTAAACCTAGTGTTACTATCAGTACAAGACTCAGTAGAAACTTAATAAACATTGTTTGAGAAATCTCTTTAACCACCAATTATAACCAAAAGACAATTCATTCAAAAAGCAAGAAAAAGAAAGAGCTACCTTGGACCTGACCTTGGCGTTCAGTTTTTGCTATGGACAGTGGGTCGATATTATATTTTTTATGGATGTTGCATATCATGGACTATACAAAAAGAGATAATTTTAATAATTGGCTGCTAAGAGCATTTTCTATATTTGGTATCTTTACAACTCTATCAGGATTTAGTTTGTATCTATTGACATCAAAAACCCTTAATTGCTCAAAAATATGATTTCTAAAAAAATTATTCTATCACTCTTTTCTGTTTTTATTTTCGCATTTACAGCATGTAAAGAAGAAAAAAAAGAGGAAGGCCCTTCTCAAATGAAACAGGTTATGGACATACATGACGAGGTAATGCCTAAATTGGGGAAAATAGGCCAACTTGTTGGAAAACTGAAGCCTATGGCCGATTCTCTTGGCATGGATTCCCCACAAGCTAAAGCAGTAAGAGACTTACAAGACGCCAACCGATCTATGATGGATTGGATGCAAGGAATTGGCAACAGATTTGATGTGGATGAAATCATGAAAGGCAAAGTACTTTCAGAGGAAAAACAAAAATGGTTGGACGAAGAAGAAGAAAAGGTGAACACAGTAAAGGAAAAAATAAACTCTAGTATAGCAAATGCGGAGGCATTGTTGAACACCGCTAATTAGTCTGTTCCCACCAGTTATCGGAAGTAAAATCTGGCTTATTAATATAAATTGGCTCTCCAATTCTTGGGACTACTAAAGGAATTCCTAGCGCTGTTGCTTTTTTAGATACCCGTTCAACTGGTTCAGTCCACGGGTGTAGTGCTAGTTTAAAAGCGCCCCAATGAATAGGCATTATGGTGCTTGCTTTAACGTCCAGGCCTGCTTGAGCCGTTTCCTCTGGCATCATATGTATTTCTTCCCAGAGTTCGTTGTACTGTCCGCATTCCATCATAGCAAAATCAAAAGGCCCAAAACGCTCTCCTATTTCCTTAAAATGAGGTCCATAACCACTATCGCCACTAAAAAAAATATTGTCCCTATCGGATTGTATTACCCAACCACTCCATAAGGTCTTACCCCCATCCGCTAGTCCACGGCCAGAAAAATGTTGAGCTGGTGTACTTTTAAATTTAAGTCCTTTGTATACTACCTCATCCCACCAATCTAGTTCTACAATCTTAGTTTCAACAACACCCCATTCAGCTAAATGAGCCCCAACACCCAAAGGAGTATAGAACATATCAACTTTGTCTTTCAGAAGCTGAATAGAACCATAATCCAAATGGTCATAATGATCATGGGAGAAAATGACAGCATCTATTTTAGGTAGTTTTTCTATTTCAATAGGCAGCGATTTACTGAATCGTTTACCTCCCAACATGGGATGCGGGGCAGGCACATTCCCAAACATAGGGTCAATTAAGATATTCTTACCCTCAATTTGCAAAAGGAAAGCAGAATGTCCAAACCATACCAAACGTGCTGGCCCCGAATAATTAACAATGGCCATCGAGTCAATTTTCGAAACTGTAATATCAATATCAGGAACAGTATTGGGATTATCTCCAAAATAACCGCCAATCATTTTTATGAATTTACCAAAACCCATTTCCATTTTAACATTGCCAATATTTCTGAAGACTCCATCCTTAAAATTGGAAGATTGAGCATAGGTTTCTCTTTGTTTTTTGGTTGGGGTACCACCAAACTCAGGACTTAGATTAACGAATAATGCTGCACCAATTATTAGAATCAATAGTAAACCTACAAGAAATTGTATCATTTTTTTAAGTGCCTTTTTAGGTTTTAATTTCAATGGTTTATATGATTTTATTTGGATAAATTTTATCCTTATTATTTCGGAGATGATAGCACTTATACTCTTCTTTAAAAGGGTAAGTTATTCAAATCCACATTTCCACCAGAGATTATAATCCCGACCTTTTTATTACGATAAACCTCTGGAGAATCCGATGCATCTCTAAGCAAGGCTGCTACAGTTACTGCACTAGAAGGTTCAATAATAATCTTCATACGTTCCCAAACCAAGCGCATTGCCGAGATAATTTCATCTTCCGTGACCCGCACAATTTTGGAAACATTATCCCTAATAATAGGGAAATTCTTATCACCCAAAGTTGTTTTAAGTCCATCCGCAATGGTATTTACAGTATGGTTTCCTTCTATTTTCCCACTTTGCAAGGAGCGGTAAGCATCATCTGCCTCAAAGGGTTCCCCACCTATAACACCACAATTATTCCCAAAGTACTTTGCAGCTAATGAAGATCCAGCTATTAGTCCACCGCCTCCTACAGGACAAAAAATAGCTTTTAAATCTGGCACTTTCTTTAAAAGTTCCAATGCAGCGGTACCTTGACCCATAATAACGTTCTCATCATTGGAAGGGTGTAAAAAAGTGGCGCCTGTTTCAAGTCCTAATTGATCTGCCATAGCCTGCCTAGCGGCTAATGTTGGGTCACATACATAAATATTTCCACCATATTCCAGTACTCCAACTTTTTTGATTTCAGGAGCGGAAGACGGCATTACAATATGGGCCGTTATCCCTAGGCTCTTTGCCGCAAGAGCTACAGCTTGAGCAAAATTTCCCGAAGAATGTGTAACTACACCATTCTTTCGCTGTACATCAGTCAACTGTAACATGGCATTGGTGGCTCCTCTGATTTTATATGCTCCTGCTCGCTGAAAATTTTCACATTTAAAAAAAACCGCTGCCCCAACCATCTTGTTTATAGCACTAGAAAACAGCACAGGTGTATTATGGATATACGGCTCTATTCTATCGTGCACATCCAAAAGGTCTTGTTTTTGCATAAGATTTTTTCCTAATCCTTCCAGTTAAGGGTTTCCATAATGCTTCGAATATCGTTTTGAAGATAGGCAGCAGCAGGTAAAATGGAATCGTAGTTGGGTTTGGTATAAAAATAAACGGACCCCGTTAAAAAATGCTTGGTACTATCCGTTACAAAAAACTGCGTCTGCGAAGCTGCATTACCTTGAACTTCAAATAAAGAACCATACACATTCGATTCGGGGTTCACGAAGGGTTGTTCCACAATATTATCTGCCTTTGCGGCATGCTCATAACTTAATCGTTTTGCATCTTGGATCAACTTGTCTAGGTTATCATCGATAGGCATATAACTTAAAAAAATAGCTCCTTTCATCTCTGGATATTCCAAAGTAAAAGCTAAATCCTTATTCTTTTTTGGCTTAGCGCGTTGGTTATAGTTTATTGAAAAATTAGCAGTTTCAAGCGTTGCGAGTTTACCCTGTGGATATTCCAAGCGTATCTGCGCCTTTGGTTTTGGAATTGGGGTTTCTTCATTGCAACCAATAACAAAAAGCACACACAAAAAACATGGAACCAAGTATTTATAATTCATTGGGTAGGGTAACTTTTATTTGTTTCAATCTCTTTTTATCAAGGCTTTCTACAACAAACCTATATGTTCCGAATAAAATTTCCTCTCCCCGTTTTGGAAAACTTCCTGCCATCTCAAGCACAAAACCAGCAATGGTTTCAGACTCCCCCTTGTTATCTTCAAAAATGGTTTCGTCCTCTATTTTTACTACTCTATAAAAATCTTTAAGCGTGGTTTTACCTTCAAAAACATAATTAAGGTCATCCAATTTAGAGTAAATAAGGTCCTCATCATCAAACTCATCACTAATATCCCCTACAATTTCCTCGATGATATCCTCTAAAGTAACGATTCCTGAAGTACCACCATACTCATCAACAACTACCGCCAAATGGTTTTTTTTAGCTTGAAATTCAGCTAACAAATCATCCAATTTTTTGTTTTCGGGAACGAAGTATGGTTCACGTATCAAAGTCATCCAATTAAAGGATTTACGATCTAGATAAGGCAAAAGATCTTTGACGTATAAGACACCCATGACATTATCTATATGCTCAGAGAAAACTGGAATTCGAGAATATCCGTTCTTCTTAATCTCCTCCAAAACCTCTCGAAACTTCATCTGGTCGTTTAAAGAAAAGATATCGATACGAGGGCGCATTACTTGTTTTGTATCCGTATTGCCAAAAGTTACAATGCCTTCCAATATTTTCTGTTCCTCTTTCGTGGTATCCCCATCGGAAGTAAGCTCTAGGGCCTGGGACAAATGATCTACACTTAGGCTAGATTTTTCTTTACCTAACTTATTGTAAAGAAAAATAGTTCCCGAACGCATGGGCAAACTCAAGGGTGTAAAAAGAAAATCTAACAACCTTAAAGGGTATGCCATAAAGTTGGAAAAACTCATCCGGTTTCGGTTAGCATACACTTTGGGTAATATCTCCCCAAACATTAGAATCAAAAAAGTAGCTACGACCAATTCCAATAAAAACCGAAGGGAAACCACCCCGAAAAGAACCTTGGTAATGTTGGAGAATAAGGTATCTCCAATAACATTGAAAAGCAGTACGATACCAATGTTGATAGCATTGTTTGCGATAAGTATAGTGGCTAATAGTTTTTTAGGCCTCTCTAATAACTTTATAATTATGTTCGCTTGTGGCGTCTTTTGCTCATCAATTGTGTTCACCTCTGTTATGGAAAGGCCAAAAAAGGCCACTTCCGCTCCAGAAATCATTGCCGAACAAATCAACAATATAACAAGGACCGCAATTTTAAGCACAAAAGCACCGTCCGTCACCATAAAACTTAGCATGTAATTCAAGGGGTCAGGATTCAATAGTCACCATTTAATAGTTGTTTAAAAAGGAAGGTCGTCCTCTTGTTCCGGTTCGCTGGGACTAGCAGTGGTGTTTGTATTTTGTTGTGGTGGTTGACTTACGGGTGTATTGGCATTACCTGAGGGCTGTGATTGATTATTGGCCATACTTTCCTTTTTGGTAGAAAGGAAAGTAAACTCTTGTACATGAACCTCAGTAGTATATCTAGTATTTCCATCTTCACCTTGCCATTGTCTATTCTTGAGTCTGCCCTCAACATATACCTTATCTCCTTTGCTTAAATATTTTTCACAAATCTCAGCTGCTTTATTGCGAACCACAATATTATGCCAATCTGTATTGGTCACACGCTCACCCGTTTGCTTATTTGTATAAGACTCGTTAGTAGCTATTGGAAACCTGCCTATACTTCCACCACCTTCAAAATAATGCATCTTAACCTCGTCGCCTAGATGCCCAATTAACATCACCTTATTTAATGTACCGCTCATAGTATTATTATAATGTTCAAAAATACTAAAATTTAAATGCCTTCATAAAGCTGGAGATTAAAACCGGAACAGGATATTTTTCTAATTCTGCAACTGGTACCGCTTCCGCTATTGGCGCATCAATCTCTATAATCCAAAATTTAGTAAATAAATGTTGATGCGATAATTTATGCACTATAGCTTCCGTGTTGAACAAGGTAATATTTGTTTGACTTTCAACCTCTAAAACTTGGGTACATTTCTCTTCTATGATTCTCAAATCGACCTCTTTTTCCGACTCTAACAATGGAAACTCCCATAGATTTTGCCAAATACCTTTTCCCTTACGCTGTTTTAATACGGTAGATGTGACACCATTCCCATTTAGAAATACCGGTACTAAATAATTAAAATAACGGGTTTTGACTTTCGTTTTCTTCAATTTTACTGGCAAACTATCCGTTTTCCTTTCTTTTAGTGCCATACATCCGTCCTGGAGAGGACAAAGCGTGCATCCAGGATTTTTGGGTGTACACTGTATTGCCCCAAATTCCATTATTCCTTGATTATAGTCCCTAACATTGGTTTTATGTAAGAGTTCTTGGGCCAACTTTTTAAAATACTTTATCCCTTCTGTACTATTAATGGGCGTAGCCACCCCAAAGTACCGAGATAATACACGGTACACATTGCCGTCTACAACTGCTTGGCGTTCGTTAAAACAGATAGATGATATAGCGCTAGCTGTGTAATCGCCAACACCTTTAAGTTTTATAAGCTCCAAATACGTGTCTGGAAACTTACCTTTATAATCATCTACTACCATTTTTGAAGCGGTATGCAAATTACGTGCCCTAGAATAATATCCTAGTCCTTGCCATAATTTTAAAACCGTTTCCTCATTAGCATTCGCCAAATCGGTTACCTTGGGAAAGGCATTTATAAAACTTACATAGTAAGGTGTTCCCTGCGCTACACGGGTCTGTTGTAGAATAATTTCTGACAGCCAAATTTTATAAGGATCAGTTGATTTGCGCCACGGTAAATCACGCTTGTTTTTCCCGTACCAATCTAGAATTATATCCGAAAAAACCATCAACTTTAATACTAAGCGATAAAAGTAGCAGTTTATATACTTAAAATTAACCCTTTAG
>CAZDOW010000091.1:0-13366 GCA_964507115.1 uncultured Maribacter sp. | reverse complement strand
ATTATTTGAATTTTAAAGAATGGGATTAGTGCTTTAAATCTGGGCCTAATGATTGGTTATAATCAAAAGTCAAATCAGAAAGGGTTGGCTAATAATGGTATATCCTTTTTTGTTCTAATTAATTTTCATTGACTTATGTCGTTACTTAATCTCCGCAACGATACTCCCACAAGTCAACATATCGGCACCATAGTAAGGGTTTTTGATTTCTTTTTCTGTACTTAACCAAATAGCCCCTTTGTTGCTGTTAGCCATTGGACATTTTTGAACGTACAGTGTTGTTGAGGGTGATTTGATATTCATTGCTAGCGCTACCATATTTTCGTTTAAAACTACCAAAAGGGTTCTTTGGTTCTCTAAATTTGTACTAGAAGATATAGTATCCAACATTTCTATACTCTTTGATAGATGAGCCTTTTCCATTTTACCTAAACCAATTACTCCTATAGCTTTCATTTTCTTTGCTGTTGCTTTCGCGAAAACAGAAACCTGTTTGGAATTACTAGCTACAAAAGCATCTTCCATTTTAAAGTAGTTCTTAAACAAAAGTATAAACTCCTCTTGAAACGCTTGTGGTAATTTTACTTCCATTGTTGCAGCAGTGTTTATTTTGGCATCTGTATTACCTTGCATACCTAAATGACCCTCATGACCTGTCATCGTTTTACCACCAGACTTATTCATCATTGATTTCTTACCCTGCAACTGCGCTGCGGCATCTACCGTAAATGTGCCATTGGTTACAATCTCATCCCCATTTTCTAGTCCAGAAGTAATACCGAAATTATCTCCATTGCGAACACCAATAGTTACTTCTCGCATTTCAAAAATAGCTTCATTTGGATTTGTCTTTATATATACCAAAGAGCGTTCTCCAGTCCACATTACTGCACTTGCAGGAATACTCAACGATGATTCTCCAGTTTGAATAGAACCTTTAATTTTTCCCGTAACAAACATTCCAGGTTTAAACAAATCATCTTTATTATTGAGTGTTGCACGGACAGTTATTGTTCTGGTTGCATTATTTAAGATTGGGTCTATAAAAGATAGTGTTGCATCAAAATTTTTATTGGGATATGCGTTTGTGCTAAGCTTTATTTTCTGTCCTTTTTTAAATTGTGAAATTTGATTTTCATACGCATCAAATTCTGCCCAAACTGAATTAAGATTACTGACTTTTAGAATGGGTTGTCCTTGTTTTAAATAGTCTCCTTCTGCTGCCATTACCATAGCAACTGTTCCTGAAACAGTAGCGTATATTGGGAAATTCTCTCTAACTTTTCCAGTGGACTCTATGCTATTAATTTGAGTTTCCGAAAACTTCCAATTCTTTAATTTATTACGCACAGCATTATACAAAGCTGGTTGCGACTCTTTTAAAGAAGCAGCTGTAATTAATTCTTGCTGAGCTGCTACCAAATTTGGCGCATAAATAGTGGCTAACAACCGGCCTTTATTTACTTGTTGCCCCTCGTAGCTCACATTCAACCGTTCCAAACGACCATCGAAATAACTTGCTTGAACGGAATTGTTTTCTTCATTCGTAGCAATCTTTCCTGAGAGTAAAATCATACCATCTTCATCAGATGCTTGAGACCGCCCTACTATACTAGTCTGAATATTTGCCAATGCCATTGCGTTTTCTGTCATTTTGATTTCATTGGCGGCCAACCCTTCAGCTCCAGATTCAGCAGGGATTAAATCCATCCCACAGATAGGGCAATCACCTGGTTCAGGTTGCATAATTTGAGGATGCATCGAACAGGTCCACATTTCTTTAATACCCTCTTCGGAATGATTATGATTGTCCGACATTTCTTGATTGGACGTCTCAGAATTATATCCAAATAACAAATAACCACCAAGTAATCCTATGATTACTGCAATACCGAGATATAAGATGTTTTTTTTCATTATAATTATTGATTAATTGATCGATTTTGTTTTTAATCTGAGGGCATTTACAATTACTGATACTGAACTAAAACTCATTGCAAGTGCTGCAATCATTGGCGACAATAATATTCCAAAAAACGGATATAAAACTCCAGCTGCAATGGGTACTCCGAGCGTATTATATATCAAAGCAAAAAATAGATTTTGTTGAATATTTTTCATTACAGCGTGACTCAAATTCTTTGCTTTTACTATACCCTGTAAATCTCCTTTTACAAGGGTAATCATAGCACTCTCAATAGCAACATCGGTTCCCGTTCCCATTGCAATACCTACATCACTTTTAGCTAGTGCAGGGGCATCATTTATACCATCGCCAGCCACTGCGACCACTTTTCCTTGTTTCTGTAATTTTGTTACTTCTTTGAGCTTGTCTTCTGGCAACATTCCAGCTTTGAAATCGGTGAGGTTGAGTTCAATAGCTACAGCTTGGGCTGTATCGTGATTATCACCTGTGAGCATTACTACTGAAATGCCTTTATCTTGCAGTTCCCTAATAGCCATGGCACTCGTTTGTTTGATTTTATCACTGATAACCACATAGCCCACGGCCTCTTCGCCAATGGATAGATACGATACGGTCTTCCCCACTTTTTGATAGTCATTTACTTCATTTTGCAGGTTAGAAATTACTACCGAATTGGCATGTTCCATCATTTTGAGATTGCCCAAAAATATTTTTTTACCATTTATGAGGCCTTCGACGCCCTTACCGGTTACGGCTTTAAAATTTTCTGTATTTAATATTTTAACCTGTTGTTCTTTTCCGTATTTCAAAGTGGCTTCTGCGAGGGGGTGTTCACTGTTCGTGTTTAAAGAAACAATGTATTGCAGCACTTCTTTTTCGGAATAATCGCCCCTTGAGGTACCGATGTACTCTACGGTCGGTTTTCCTTCGGTTATGGTTCCGGTCTTGTCCACTATAAGGGTATCTACCTTGTCCATTTTTTCTAGCGCTTCGGCATTTTTAATCAATACACCATTTTGAGCACCTTTGCCGACACCTACCATTACGGACATAGGCGTGGCTAACCCCAATGCACAAGGGCAGGCAATAATCAATACAGCAATAGCGTTTACCAGCGCATATACATAAGCTGGTTCTGGACCCCAAATTACCCAAACTGAGAAAGTGATTAATGAAATGATAACTACTACAGGCACAAAATATCCTGAAACGGTATCTGCTAATTTCTGAATAGGTGCGCGACTGCGACTCGCATCGTTTACCATTTGTATGATTTGAGAAAGTAAAGTATCACTACCTACTTTTTCAGCTTTCATTAAAAAGGATTGATTGCCGTTTATGGTGCCGCTACTTATCTTGTCATCTTCGATTTTATCAACGGGAATAGGCTCTCCTGAAATCATTGATTCATCTACCGTCGTTTTTCCTTCTATAATAATACCGTCCACAGGTATTTTTTCACCTGGTTTAACTCGTAGAATATCTCCTTTTTCAATGGTATCAATGGAAACTTCTTCTTCAGTTCCATCAACCACGCGTACTGCTTTGTTAGGTGCAAGCTTTAGTAATTCCTTAACTGCGGAATTGGTTTTACTGTGCGCACGCGCTTCGAGTACTTGACCCATTAGCACAAGCGTAAGTATGACTGTTGCTGCTTCAAAATAAACGTGAACTGCTCCAAATGCTGTTTTAAATTGTTCAGGGAAAAAGTCTGGAAACAACATTCCAAACACACTAAACAACCACGCTACTCCTGCACCAATTCCAATAAGGGTAAACATATTGAGGTTCCAAGTTTTTATACTTTTATAGGCACGTTTAAAGAACATCCAAGTAGCATAAAACACAACTGGAATTGAAAGTGCGAACTGAATCCAGTTCCACCACTTTTGCTCCATTACATCGTACAATGGATTATTTGGAATCATCTCACTCATCGCAATCAAGAAAATAGGCAATGTGAAACCAACCGCTATCCAAAATTTCTTCAGTAATTTTTTATAGGTCTTCTCTTCTGCTGAAGTATCTGGTTGCAAAGGCACTAAATCCATACCACAAATGGGACAGGCTCCTGATTTGTCTTTTATGACTTCGGGATGCATTGGGCATGTCCATTGCTCACTCGTATTTGCTGATAAATTCTGCTCTTCCACCAAATCCATTCCACAGACGGGACAATCACCAGGTTTATGATAAGTGGTATCGTCTTCGCAGTGCATTGGACAATAAAATGTACCTGTTCCATTTCCCTTGTGTTTCTCTTTTTCGGCATCTTTCGCTGTATGATGCGTTCCAAGTTTATGAATACTATAGGCACCACCATCTTCTTGCATCGCTTTCTGAAACGTCTCAATAGAAATATGAGATTCCATCTCAATCGTAGCTTCTGCTTTTTCTAAATCTACTGACGCATTGGTCACACCTTCCACTCTGGAAAGCGTTTGCTCTACGTGATCACGACAACCATTACAGGTCATTCCGTGTATGTGATAGGTGTGTTTCATAATGTTTTTTTAAAATAGTTTATTCGTGTTTATGACCGTTCATTTTATGGTCCTCGTTTTTTACAAGGGTCATTCCACAGGTATCACAGGTACCTTCTTTATCGCTCCCACTATCTTTACAATGCATAGGGCACACGTAAGCTGATGTATATTCAGTCCCTTGTTTTGCGGTGGTTTCCGTTTTGGTTTCCGCCTTGTTGTCTTTGCAAGACACCATTAAAACTGATACTATTACTACCATACCTACTAAAATTGATTTGAAATTGTTCATTGTTTTGTAATTATTGCGTTATTAAATAATTGACTACCGCACTCTGCAAGTAGTATGTTGTTATGGCACTTATTTGATTGATTTGAAATTTTAATTGCAGTTCTTGAATGTCAAGCACATCGTTAAAATCAATAGTTCCAGTTTCGTAATTATTGATAAGAATTTCTTCAGCGCTATTTGCCTGTTTTAAGTTCTTCTCTTGTGTATTGTATTTAATCCTAGCTTGGTTCCGTTGAGATATCGCCCTTGCGAAAGCGGACTCTAAAACATTTAAGCGATTAGCTTTTTGAGATGTTATCTCTAATTGTCTTAGCTCATTTTGCTTACTTTTTGAATCATAATTATTATTAAAAATGGGGATTGACAGCGAAACCATCGGCATAAAAATATCTTTTCCATTATCATTAAAATCCAAATCAGGACGCTCAGAAACAGGAATATAATCCAGTCCAAAACCTATCATAGGATTTCGTTCAGCTTGATTCAATAGTTCAGATTGCGCTATAGTCTCGTAGAGTTTATCATATTTAAGCAACTCTGGATTAAGCGTTAAGGCATTCTCAACATATACTATATCCTCATTTGGTAATAATAGCTTTTCAAGGGTAGTTACTGTTGTACTACCATCTCGATTAAGAAGCTTATTAAAAGCTGTTTGCTCTCCTACATATGCTTCATTTAGCACATCTTTTTGCTGGTGCAATTCGTTCTGTCTAATTTGTAATCGCAACACATCTACTGCAGATGCTTTGCCTACTTCAATTGAGGTTAGCGCAAGGCGTTCGTAGGTTTGTAAAAGTTTGATATTTTCATCTAGAACTCTTTGTTGTGCTCTAATTTCATGCAGCTTGTAGTATGATTGAGAAACAGAAAGTGCTAGTTTACGCTTTGCAATGACGATTTCTACATATTCTGCATCTGCCATGGAGCTAGCATAATTTTCTCTCTTTGTAATAGTACCAAACCAAGGCAACATTTGTCTTGCCGAAAACCTTGCACGTTGCGCTCCTGTTCTAGTTTCAGGTTCGCTCACAAAATAGCCTGCACTAAATTCTGTATTCGGAATCCTGTCAGCTACATTTACTTGCTCTTCAGCTATGTTATGTCGAATATTATACGCTTGAATTTCTGTGCTTTTATTTTCTGCTTCCTGAATAAAGGATTGTAATTGTTGTGCTTTCGCGAAAGCGGAAACAAACAAAACACAGATGATGATTTTTATATTTCTCATTTGTTTGCTCTTTTTAATTTGAATTCTTCTCTCCAACTGTATAATACAGGAACTATAAAGTATGATGTAATGTCTATTACCATTCCTCCAAAAATGGGAATCGCCATAGGTATCATAATATCACTTCCTTTACCCGTAGAAGTCAATACGGGAAGTAACGCAAGAATTGTGGTTACTGTAGTCATTAAACATGGGCGAATTCGTTTTTCAGCAGCTTCTAATGCTGAATGTCTAATGCCTTTTTTGTCTGTTGGTTTGTCACGGTCAAAAGTCTGTGTGAGGTAGGTTGCCATTACAACGCCATCATCTGTAGCAATTCCAAACAGCGCGATGAATCCAACCCATACAGCTACGCTCAAATTGATGGTTTTCATATTGAATAGGTCGCGCATGTTCTCTCCAAAAAAACTAAAGTTGAAGAACCAATCTTGACCATAGAGCCATATCATTATAAAACCACCTGCAAAAGCTACTGTGATTCCCGTAAACACCATAAGTGAGGTGCTCACTGATTTAAACTGGAAATATAAAATCAAGAAAATGATTGCTAGCGCAAGAGGAACAACTACTGAAAGTGTTTTCTCTGCTCGTAACTGATTTTCATACGTTCCTGTAAATTGGTAACTAATTCCTTTTGGTACGGTTAGTTCGCCAGTATCTATTTTTTGTTTAATTAAAGCCTGCGCATTTTCTACTACATTTACTTCGGCAAAACCATCTAACTTGTCAAATAGAACATAACCTATCAAGAATGTGTCCTCACTTTTAATCACTTGCGGACCTTGTTCGTAACGAATATCCACCAATTCACCTAGTGTAACCGAACTGCCTTTTTTTACAGGAACATAAATCTTTTTAAGGTCGTCTGGATTGCCACGTAATTCTCTAGGATACCGTACACGCACGCCGTAACGCTCACGACCTTCCACGGTCTGGGTAAGTGGCATTCCCCCAACAGCCACTTGCAAAACTTTCTGAACCTCCATAACAGATATTCCATATCTCGCTAGTTGTTCACGTTTTATATCAATTAACAAATAAGGTTTACCAACGATACGGTCTGCAAAAACCGCTTGCTCTTTTACACCTTCAGCTTGTTTTAAGATGCCTTCTAGTTGTAAGCCAAAGCTTTCTATTGTTTTTAAATCTGGTCCTTTTACTTTAATTCCCATGGGTGCTCGCATACCCGTTTGCAGCATTACCAATCGAGTTTCAATAGGTTGTAGTTTTGGTGCAGAAGTGACACCTGGCAACTTGGTAACCTTTACAATTTCATTCCATATATCGTCTGGACTATTAATCGCTGGTCGCCAATTGCGATAGAATTCACCATCTTCATCTTCAACTAAGTGCTTACTGTGAATGTCGAATGAGTCTCTTAATTTTGATACATCGTACGCTGAATTTCCGTTATCTATTCCCGTATTTGGATTGATAACCAGTTTATCGTCTTTCGTTATAAAAAGTCCATCTTCATTTACTTTATAACGTTGCCTTTCACCTTTTGTATTACGCATATATTCAGACTTATACTGAATCATGTTTTCATACATGGATAACGGAGCAGGGTCAAGCGCAGATTCTGTTCTTCCAGATTTGCCAACCACAGTTTCTATCTCCGGAATGGTTGCTACTGCCATATCAAGTTGCTGTAGCACACGTTTATTTTCTTCTGCGCCTGCGTGTGGTAATGAGGTTGGCATTAACAAGAATGAGCCTTCGTTAAGCGATGGCATAAATTCCTTTCCTGTATTATTCATTATCCATACGCCAGAGATAAGTACTGTCGCAGGAATTATCAGAAACAGCAGCTTATTTGCTAATGCCCATTTCAAAATTTGACCATAATACTTTTTAAACACTGAGAATATTCCTAAAATCCCAAAGCAAATTATTGACACAAAAACTAGATTTATTATGATACTTCTATCAAAGCCTAATGGTCGCCAATAGGTTGCCAATAGGAATACTATGGCTACTGATGCTATTATTATATTTATAAGGTTTGTTTGCTTTCGCGAAAGCGAATTCTTTACAGTTAATAGTGCTGTGGTTCCAAAAGCAATTAAAACTAAACCTAACCAGTAGCCATAAACTATTGCTATAACGCCAACTACTAAAAGGGAAATATTAAGCACATAATTGAAAGAGTTTTTGATATTCTTCTTCTTAAATAAATACGCAGCTACTGGTGGAATTATGAATAACGCGATTACTAAAGATGCCGAAAGTGCCATCGTTTTCGTAAAAGCTAATGGTCTAAATAACTTTCCTTCAGCACCTACCATCGTAAAGACAGGTACGAAGCTTATAATTGTAGTGAGAACTGCTGTTAAGATTGCTCCTGAAACTTCTGCAGTAGCATTATAGATAATTTCATTTGTTGTGAATTCTTCTCCGTTTTCGCGAAAGCGTAATTTTTCATCATCGATATGCCGTATCATATTTTCTGCTAGAATGACACCAACATCGACCATGGTGCCAATTGCAATCGCGATACCTGAAAGCGCTACAATATTAGCATCTACATTGAAAAGTTTCATTGCTACAAAAACCATCAACACAGCTACTGGCAATAGCCCAGAAATTAGAATAGAAGCTCTTAAATTAAAGAGCATTATGATGATGACTAATATGGTAATTAAGATTTCCAGAGTTAATGCTTCATTGAGTGTGTCTAGTGTTTCTACAATAAGCTCTGTACGGTCATAAAAAGGAACAATAGTTAATTGAGATGTGCGACCGTCTGCTAATATTTTAGAAGGTAATCCACCTTTTAGTTCATCAATTTTTGCTTTCACATTATTGATAACTTCCATTGGGTTTGCACCGTAACGTGCTACAACAACACCGCCTACAACTTCAGCGCCTTCTTTATCTAGAATACCACGCCTAGCTGCTGGTCCAAGTGTAACATTTGCCACATCCTTAATTCGTAGTGCTGTAAAATTTTCTGAAGAAACTACAGCATTTTCTATATCTGTAATAGACTTCACATAGCCTAAACCACGCACTAGATATTCAGCTTGGTTTATTTCTAATGTCTGTGCGCCTATATCTTGATTGCTCTCTTTTACTGCTTTTACGATTTGACCAAGACTAATTTTGTACTGACGCATTTTTTCAGGATTTACATCAACTTGATATTCCTGAACGTAACCACCGATAGAAGCAACTTCTGAAACTCCACTTGCGCCCGAAAGCGAATATTTTACATAGTAATCCTGAATGCTGCGTAGTTCTTGTAAATCCCATCCACCAGTTACATTTCCTTTTTCATCACGACCTTCTAAGGTGTACCAATATATTTGACCTAAACCGGTAGCATCGGGTCCTAAAGATGGATTTACCCCATCTGGCAGTAGGTTAGCTGGAAGTGAATTTAGTTTTTCCAAAATTCGGCTGCGTGACCAGTAAAACTCGATATCTTCTTCAAAAATGATATAGATACTGGAAAAACCAAACATAGAAGAACTACGAATTGTCTTTACTCCAGGAATACCAAGTAATGAAGTTGTTAATGGATAGGTTATTTGGTCCTCAATATCTTGCGGTGAACGACCTTGCCACTTTGTGAAAACAATCTGTTGGTTTTCCCCAATATCCGGAATGGCATCTACTGCAATGGGATTAGAAGGTAGAAATCCTGTGTCCCAGCCAAAGGGTGCATTTGCAATTCCCCAACCTACAAATAGGGTGAGCATTAAAACCGCGACTAGTTTGTTCTCTATAAGAAATTTGATAGCTTTATTAAGCATATGGTTTGATAATTAAACAGTTATGAACGGGTTGAAATTTTGAAAAGCAAAATAGCAAACACAACACGTTTAGCCCTACACGATAGTAATCGCAGGGCATATTTAATACTGTTTAAAAATCAAATAAGGAAAGTCTGATTTAGGATTTGAACATCCCATATCAGCGGAGGCGGTGCATAATCTTTAAAGTGGATTACATTTTCATCTGCCTGTTCGAAAAGGTTAAGGTAAGAGGAGGTAAAGGAAATAACGAATAGCTGTTGGTCAAAATTAAGCTGATCAAATGAAATTTTTAAATCATCTTGCCCTTCGATAATAACTTCGATATCAGAACAACAATTCATTTCCATTTCCATAATTTGACAGGAACTGGAGGTTTTCGAAATTTCAGCCTTCATCATGCAGGTGTCCACCTTATTGAACATACTGTAATCTACCAAATGATCTCCACAATAATGAATACCCACAGAAAAGGACATTGTAGAGAATAGCACAATTAGTGCCATTGAAATAGAGGTTATATTATGTAAGGTCTCTTTCATTCGTTAATCAAAACTACAAAATATTACTATTTGTTGTGTTCTTTAACAGTATTTTATATTCGGTATAAGTTCATTTTCAGAATCTTATAGTCGTTTAAATTGCAAATAGCGTGACACTAACCTTCGTGAACTTCTATAAAATTCGACAATTTAAGCCCTTTACAAGAAGTGAATTTAGCAAAGAGGATGAGCTTTAAACGCTAATATAGCGTTTCATTAAACGCCTAAAACACTCTTACTTCTTTGATTTTCTCAATCTTTTGGTCTGCTTCAATATAGAACAAATACCATCTCTAAAATAACTGTTGGTAATCTCTTTCAATAACCATTTTTGATAATTGACATCCATATTACTTATTCTTCTTTTGTTTTTTCATTGGCTACCAATTGAGATAAAAGTTTTTTAGTGGCTAATATTTCAAACGCACTTCCATATATTTTACTCGATACCGGTTGCCTCCATCTAAAGAAAATCCTTCTAGGGTACTATTCAAAGATTACTCAATACTAATTTCATCTAAAAACATAAAGGAACTACCTCCAGTGGGAGGATGGGCCAAGTTCGTAATATTCAATCGTACCCACTTGGTTTTAGTGGAACTAAAGTCGACTTTAAAATCTTTCAAACCAACGGAACGGTTGCTCTTATAATCGCGTTTAACAAGCCCAACTTCGGTAAAGTTTTTACCATCATCAGAAATGGATATTTTGATTTTCGTGGGATAGTAAATACCTGAGCCTTGGTTTTCCATAGTTCCAAGGGCAACAGAAGAAATTTCTGTAGCATCTCCCATATCTATGGTGATTTCTGCGTCATCCTCTAGCCAAGCTTGCCACTGGCCGTCATGAAAGTTCTTACTTCCCCTAAATACATTCACCATATTATCAGCTCCTGTGCCTTGATAGCGTTTATTATAAATAGGCTCGTATGTGACTTTTTTTCCAACAGCCTTGTGAAAATTGAAGACTTTAGTAAGGGTGTCACCTACAATTTCTCCTGCTTCAAATACTGCAGCTTTTAAAATTGTAGTGCTGTTAAGCATAATTGATTGGGAGTAGACTTGAGAATCTTTGCCCAAGGTATCTGCATTAAGAGCATAGCGTAGCTCACTATCCGGAAATTCATTCTGCAATGTAACTGCGATGCCACCTTGGTTGTTTAGTTTACTTTTTGTAGTCACTGCATATGAGCTTCTTGCATAGGTTATACCCATAGCATCCAATCTTTGGAAAAGTGTGGGGATTTTAGCGGCATAACGTTTCCAATCCTTTTTGTCCTTGGGCGTCCATAATGCTTCGGCAAGTGCTGTAAGTCTCGGATACAACATATACTCCGACTCTTGGTCATTTGTCACGAATTCTGACCAAAGGTTAGCTTGGCTTCCTAAAATATGCTTTTTCTGAGCCACGGACATAGAATCTACTACCGGATCAAAATGATAGACTTTATTTAAAGGTTCATACCCACCAAAAGCTATGGGTTCATAGTCGGGCTCTCCTTGATATTGGTTTAAATAAACTGTTCCAGGTGTCATTACTACATCATGACCTTCTAAGGATGCTTCCCATCCTCCTTGGATTCCTCGCCAGCTCATTACGGTTGCGCCCGGTGCCAGTCCGCCCTCTAAAATTTCATCCCAGCCTATTAGAATTCTTCCTTTGGAACTTAAAAAACGCTCTATACGTTTTATAAAGTAGCTTTGTAATTCATCGGTATCTTTTAGATTTTCTTGCTTCATTCGCCTTTGGCAGTCGGAGCATGTATCCCAGTTGGTTCGGGTAGCTTCATCACCTCCAATATGTATGTATTGCGAAGGAAAGAGGTCCATTACTTCTAAAAGCACATCTTCTAAAAATTTAAAAGTCTCCTCTTTTCCAGCACAGTATATATCGGTAATAGGCCACAACCCTCCTGAAGGTACTGCAACTGGATGTTCTAAACAGGAAAATTCTGGATATGCTGCTATAGCGCTGGTTACGTGTGCCGGCATTTCTATTTCCGGGACTACTTTTATTCCGTGTTTTTTGGCATAGCTTACAATTTCCTTTATGTCTTCCTGAGTGTAAAACCCACCATAGGTTCCTTTTTCTCCTGGGATATTTTTGGCACGGGCATCCCAATGTTTTTCTTCTTGATCAACCCTAAGAGCACCCACCGCGGTTAGCTTTGGGTATTTTTTTATTTCAATGCGCCATCCTTGGTCATCTACTAGATGTAGATGCAATGTGTTCAATTTAAAGAGTGCCATGCGCTCAATGGTTTTTAACACATATTCTTTACCGAAAAAATGTCGTGATACATCTAACATCAGACCACGCCATGGATACCTTGGCTGGTCTTTGATGAGAATTTGTGGAATGACCCAAGCAAAATTATGCTGTAAATTTTTACTTTCAATTTCCGGTGGAAGCAACTGCCTAAGGGTTTCTAAACCATATAGATGACCAGTAGCATCCTTTGCTGTAATGCTTATGTAATCTGGTTTGACTGCTAGCTCATAAGCTTCCTTGGTTAGGGAAGAATCTGTTGTAAAAACAACATAGTTGCTTTTTGGAACCTTTGAAACAATAGCAGGTTCAAATCCGGCCGCGCTGAAAAACCTGTCCGTCAACAATTTAAATAGCTCTTTTTGATTGGCTGATGCGGTTACAAAACTGGTGTTTTCGTCGAACTCAAAAACACCTTCTAGTATAGCCATCTCTGCTGGTTCTGGTATAATCAGAACGTCTTCTTTATTATATTCCTGAGTTATTTCCTCTTTACAAGAATAATAAATACAGCAAAGCAATAGTAAAAAAGCTACTCTTATGATTTTCATAAACTTGCATTATGTTATACATTTCAAATATATGAAAGTTTGCAATGTCGCAAATTGATTTTTATCCTGATACTTTCAAATAAAACGATAATTGCCTAGCCTGGAGAAGTGGCATTATTAACTGTTTTATGTGCCTGACAAAATAAGTAATTATAAGCATGTATTCTATTGTGATACACTTCCTGAACCTACTATAGAACTAGATTATTCTTATACTATTGGGTATACTAGAAATAGGGTAACTTGTTACTATATACACCCATATTGCTGCAAATATTTTTAAAAACATCAAAAATCCACTAGATTAGGTGTTC
>CAZDOW010000090.1:0-13369 GCA_964507115.1 uncultured Maribacter sp. | reverse complement strand
TAAGTATTTACGTTTTTTAGAAGAAATGGTCATTCGGACACTAGCCGAATACGGGTTAAAAGCCGAACGTTCCAAAGGAGAAACAGGTGTTTGGTTAGATGTAGGCACTCCGTTTGCAAGAAAAATATGCGCCATGGGGGTACGTGCAAGCCGCTGGGTTACTATGCATGGTTTTGCGCTGAACGTAAATTCAAATCTTGGCTATTTTGATTTGATGGTTCCTTGCGGTATAAAAGATAAGGCTGTTACTTCTATGAATGCCGAGTTGGGCAAAATAGAAGTAGATATGGATGAGGTAAAGCAAAAGTTGCTGAGACATTTTGAAGTTCTTTTTGACGCAGAACTAATAAAAAACAACCTTTGCTCTTAAATCTAGGTTTTATAAAACTACGAACGGTTATTTACTAAATTTAGTAAGTTCCATACGACTCATTAAATTTCCATTTTTTTTATAACTTTCTTGCTTCACCATTCCTACGCCTTCGGCCAACCATTGTTTGGTAGTCATTTCTATTTTCGCTCCCATAGTTTTCGAAATGTTGGTTTCTGTGACGAGATAACAGTCAAAAGTGCCAGCGGCTACCGTAATACTCTCTTTTTTTTCTACTTTTCGATTTGTTTGGTCAACGGTAGTTTTCATTTTAATGCCGCTCATGCTAATCGCTATAGAAACATTGGCGTCTGCTAGTTCTTGTCCCACACTAAGATCATTTGGAAGCTCGATGTCGGTTCCCGTAATATCCATATCCATCTCTGCATACTGTTGCATCATCTGTGACGGAAAAAGCGATTCGTAATCAATACGGACCACTCCATTCTCACAGGTAATGTTATAATCTGAATTGAAAACATCCTTTCCTTTTTTATCTACAAATTTCATATCGAATGTGGCGGTTGTGGACGAACCATTATCTGTAACCGAAGAAATAGTGTAATTTAAGACTCCTTCTGTCTTTCCTTTTTTATCATAATTAGTGTATTGGAATGAGGTGCCTTCTTCCATGGGGTAAAATTTACTACAGTTGTTTTGGGCTATTGTAAAATTAAATACAAGTACAATGGCCGTGATAAGTGTTACTGATTTTTTCATGAATTGAATTTTGATTTAGTGTTTATTTTTTTGATTACCGCCTTTGTTATTGTTTGATAAATTCTACACGGCGATTTTTTGCTTTCCCGTCAGTGGTGTCATTTTCACCAACAGGCTCAGATTCGCCCTTGCCTTCAGTAGTCAATCTATCCGATGTTACATTGTAGATGTTTACTAAAGTGCTTTTTACCGCCTCAGCCCTTTTTTCAGAGAGCTCCTTGTTAATACTGTCGTCGCCATCGGTATCTGTGTGCCCTACGATTTTTAGTTTTATCGTAGCGTCTTGTTGTAAAACTTGATATATCTGCCGAATGATGCCCATTGATTGTGGCTGAATATTAGCAGACCCGCTATCGAACAAAATACCGTTAGTAGAAATTTTTCCGTCAGTGAGCAACTTTCGTCGGAGGTCAACACCACCCTTGGCAATTTTGACATTACCGATATAAATGGCTTCCTTTTCGGTTTTTATACCCCGCAATGTAAACTTGATACCTTGCATTTGCACATTTTCAGGAAGCAAACGAGGTACGTCAACATATTTTTTCTCATTAATCCAAAGTCGAAAACGTTGTTTGTTTACAGCAATTGAAATATGGTGTGTTTCTTTGACGGCATTACGAATATCTGCGGTTACTTCATTACGAATGACACGTTTGCCTGCAATATTGTTTTCTACCACAATGCCTCTGCCTATAAATTGACAAAAGGAGTACTCGATTGAACCCCAATTTTTAGCTTTGTCAAAGGTATTATTGTCGCTAACGATGATACCCAAATACGAGTGAGAGGATGTCTTGTTGTCAAGGCCTGTACCCTGAACATCAAATTCTAGGGTGAATTCTTCAGGCAAATTTGTAACATCGGGTATGTAAGAAGTGTTGTAGCCTGGTAAGATATTCAACCATTTATTAGGGTACCCTTCAATATTTACGAGGTCACCACTTCCGTTTGTATTCCAATTTGCTGGAAAATCTCCAACAAAATCACTCGAGAAATCGTCATATAGTAGTACGTGGTCGCCAGGTACAAAATCAAAATTCGTGTATACTTTCAATGGTTTAGGGTCGCTATTTTCGACTGGTGCATCGGTATTACTACTATTATCTTCCTGGTTACCAGCTATATCTGGCACCTTCCCTTGTTTACCTTTTTGTCCAGGTTCTAGAATACTGTCCAAAGCGGCGTCCGTTTTCTTTTGAGTCTCTTCTTCTACCCTGCGTGCTAGTGTCTCTTCAGCAGCCTTTTCGGCTCTTTTCTGCAATTTCTTAAGTAGTTGACCTTGAACAGGAGTTGCAAATACTAGCATAACCGTAGTTAGAATAACAATTCTAAACGAGCTTTTTAAGATGTTCATTTTTGGTCTATTTAGTGTTCTTTTGGCGTTCTGTTACAAATTGGTTCCACTAAGAAAGGAATGTTGGAAACAAACAGTATTTATACCCTTGTATGTCCTAAAGTAAAAAGTAAATAGCATGTATAAACTCCAAATGGTGTATTTGGAGTTTATCATTGTGTGTTAGGAGCGTATAGTTGTATATTTTGTAAAATCTATAAAAATTAGCTTTTTCGTTTTCTTACAAGCTGTGTTTTACGATATTTTGACGTGTCAAAACTAGACATGCCAAGTGATTAAAAATTAGAATTATGTGTTATTTCGCTGCAGGCACAAAGGATTGGATACCAGTATCTTTTGGCTGTTAGAGGTTAATTTATTTTAAAAACTGTTAACGAGTTCTCTTGATCCTTAACAACCAGTTCTGGTCTCTTATCATTATCTATATCGGCCATGTCTATAGTTGAAGACCCATAGATTGGAAAATTTTCAATGGGGACAGCTTGGCTATCAAATAAGTAAGTTTTTTGATTTTGTATATCTGTAACCGAGACATAAATCTTATCGTTTAAGTAGAATATACTTGGTTTGGAATATACGCCTAGATCCAACGTTACTTTTTTGCCTCTAATGCTAAGAATATTATCATTAATAATAACCATGGTTTTTGAGGTAGCATCCATACCGTGGTCGCTATTTAAGTTAAGGTCAGTTTTCTCTATGTTGCCACTTGTGTTTATTTGGTATAAAATTCCCTTGTTGGACGTTCCCGTTATCTTGTTTTTGTTAAGTCTTATAGGGTTATCGGAGAAGGGAATCTTTTCAGTAATTTTCACTCTAACATTACCGATTCTATTTAGGATTTTAAGTGTATTACCTGCTAGTTTGAAAACTAAATAGTCCTTTTTGTTAATTCTAAAATGTTGTGGAGCTTCTAAAATAGTATTTTCCGCGGTGGTATACTTAAAGCCGGTTACAATCTTTCCCTTGTTATTGTACATGAACACCTTTTTGTTCTGGGTAACTAAAAAACGATAGTTCTTCTTGCCATCATAATCGAAAACTGCTAAAGGGTTAAGGTTTCCTCCCGGGAAATCAAAAGAAAAGGGAGCTACTGTTTTTCCATTTCGGTCCAGTATAAAAAATTGATTATTTGTTGTAAATGCAAGTTGTAGTTTTCCGTTTTTAAACAGATCAACTTGGTGTACTTTTCCCTGGATGCTGCTTTCTAGTTCTTTTTTCCACAAGATTTTTCCCTTACCAGAAATAAGATAAAGTACATTGTCCGCGTCTTGGATAATGACTTCGCCCTTTTTTGTTCTGTGATTAATGACAAATTGTGGTACGGAACTGATATCCGTATCCAATTGAAACTTAAACAATGGAGTAACACTATTCTTGATGGTTTTTGCATCAATCTTTTTTATAAAATAGCTGGTATGGAAAAAGTCGTCATCTGATATAATTTCTGAACCAAAAACATAATCGGAGAAATTTATTTTTTCAAATTGATTGGTTATTTCGCCTAGTTCATACCGCGCTAAGATGTCTTGGAAACCCATTGCGTTTGATGCCGCTAGAACGGATGACTGATCCGTAGTTAGCTCCTTCAAGCTTTGATAAAGTTTGGTCTCCGGTATAGTTTTACCACTTTTATAGGCTATTATTACCTTTTCCAAAGCTTCCTTTTCTTCTGCAAACACCAAGGTGTTGTCTAGGATACAGCTGTAGTTGGATTTGAAATTTGAAACAATTGGATTCAAGCTGTTTTCTATGAACGAACTTTCTTCCAATTCCCATATTTCGCTGCCTTGAAATTCTATAGTACTCTTGCGAAGACTCATTAAATAATCTGTTATTTGCGCTGTTCCAAAAGTTTTGAGTAGTACAATTTGTTGGTTTTCTAAGTTGGCAGTCCCTATTTCCTCAATCGTGTTGAAAAGGGAATCCACTACAGTATTTTGTTTTAAATACCGCATTTGGTTTGTGGTAAACGATTTGTAGTTTTCAAAGGTGAATGATGTAAAGGAAGCTGCATTAGCAGGGACCATAGCCAACGTAGCATTAACCAATGGTTTTGAGCCAGAGAATAATTCAAGATAGTTTTGTGTGGAGTCTTTCGCGGTACTTATACCATTTAAAGAAAGGCCCTCTTTTTCTAAGGAAATATCTAAAAAAAGCCAGTCCGCAAAGTGAGAGGGTAGTACTGGTCCTTTAGCAGTCGTAAGAAATTCCCAAAGCAGATCGCTATTGTTTAAATCAAGCCATAAATGACCCAGTTTTGAAGCATCGGAAACCTTATAAAACGTATCCAATTGCGGGTTTATATCACTACTATCAATAGTAGATATAAGATTTTTCAATAGGGAAAGAGAGGAACTCAAAACCTCTTGTTTTCCAATACGGCTAGTATAAAACTCATTACCTTCAACTGTATATTTTTTAATGTCGAAGTTTTTATACTGCAGCGTTTCTATTAGTTTATCGGTAACATCAGCAAGCTTTATATAAGGAATGGTGTCCAATGAAACATAAGTAAAATCTAAACTTTGCAAAGAGTCCATTGTGAAACTTATCAGCGCTTCTTGCGAGGATTGCACATAGTTTAGCGGTGCCAAGGTTTTAGAAATTTTTTTGGCAAGGTCTAATTGGTTCAGTTTTTTAATAAGATCATTATCCTCTAACTCGGTAGTAAAGGTTTTTAAATCATTGATTTTAACCACGGCACTTACGTTCTGTGGAACAAACTGTAATAGGGAGCTATTGTTTTCCTTTTTTGGAGAACACCGGGCAAACAGTACTATGGCTAAAACTAGAACAATTCTAATTTTCATAAAATCAGGTTTGAGCAAATTTATACTTTTTTAAAGTTCTATTGGATTCTCACGAGGGAGTAGTTGAAAGCTTTTTCGGTGATATTTGGTTACACCGTATTTTTTAATCGCCGCTCTATGCTCCTTAGTCGGATAGCCTTTGTTTTTTTTCCAATTGTACATGGGGTATTCAATATGAATTTTTTCCATATAAGCATCCCTGTATGTTTTTGCCAATACAGATGCTGCCGCAATACTTAGGTATTTGGAATCCCCTTTAACAATACAAGCATGTGGTATTCCCTCATAAGGATTAAATCTGTTTCCGTCTACGATAATAAATTTTGGTTGGGGCGCTAATTGCTCTATTGACCTGTGCATTGCTAAGAAAGAGGCATTTAATATATTGATTGTATCAATTTTGGATGGGTAGACATGGGCTACCGCAAAAGAATTGCTTTGCGCCTCTATAAGTGGTTTTAAGAAGTTTCTTTTTTTTTCGGATAACAACTTGGAATCGTTGAGGATATTGTTTTTAAAACCTTTAGGAAGTATAACCGCAGCAGCAGTTACTGGCCCCGCAAGGCATCCTCTACCGGCCTCATCTGTACCTGCTTCATCTGGGCTGTTAAAAAAGTTTAAGAGCATTGGATAGTAGGGAATTTTTCTTTCTTAAACACTTATTTAATTCTTTAATGGTACTATATATGATAATTGAATCTTATAAAGGTATTCTATTTTAAACAGAACATCCTCTAGGGAAACCTAGAGGATGTTCTGTTAATTATAAGATGTCAAAATATGCTATTTTCCAGCCTATGTTTGGTATGTGTTCCCGGTATAGGGTTAATTGATTTTAAATTCAAAAACTTCCGACGTAGAGCTGTTTTCACCACCATCTATAGTTACTACAATCCATCTATATGTATTACCTGCAGCTATTGTAGCATCAATTGTTGTTTCCGTCGCAGTCCCAACAGATGTTGTAGGTATATCAGAGGTATCCATAAAAACCTCGTAGGATACAATATCATTGTCTACATCACTTGCGGCCCATGTTAGGGTAATTGAAGTAGCTGTGGTCGTAATGTTCTCTCCTCTTTCGGGAGAGATAGCATTCGCAGGAAAAGGGGCATAGTTTTCTATACCTATACCTTCGTTGTAAAATACCCATTTAGGACTGGTAGCTGTTTCATTTGTTCCGGTTGCTTTTGAAACAACGAACCATTCAAAAGGGGTTCCACGGTCAATGTTAACTACTAGTTCATTTGTGGTAGCTGTTCTTTTAACCGTAGTATTCGTAGTTAGGTTTTTTATATTTATCTCGTAACTATTCGTATTCTCAGAAATATTCCATCTAAAAGTTACCCCACTTTGAGTTTCACTAACAATTTGTCCGGTATTACATTCTGTATTGTTATCTGGGAAAATTAAAGAGGTAGCTCTAGGTGCTGGTACTACCGGTGGTGGTTCAATTGGTGGGGGAGTATCATCTCCACCTCCGCCTCCACAAGCAACCAAAAATATTCCCAATACCATTAACGGTATGTATTTCATGTGCGCTATCTTCATTTTTTGATGATTTTATAATTTAACAGTGACTTGTCTGTTTTGAGATTAAGAATATAAACACCCGTTGGGAAGGCATCCATATTATAGGAAAAGGTTTGCGAATTGGTTTTTTTGAACTCTTTCCTATACACTTGTTTTCCGGTTACGGTAAACATGGAAAGTTCAAAACTATCTCCCCCTCGGTTCCCTAAGTAGATACTCAAATCTCCACTACTGATTGGATTTGGATACACTAGTAGTTCATTGCTTATAACAATTGTTTCCTCAAACTTACCTTGGCATGTTAAATCAGTTTCAATAGATAACGTGTTCTCTATTTCACCTAAAGGCAAGGTTATTTGACTATTCGCTGTTTCATAGGTTTTTCCATTTAGGGTTATGGTGTATAATTTACCTCCATTTAGGTCAAGGGTTATTTCATTGCTCAAGGTATTTACTTTGGAAGAGACCGATAAATCTTCGGGTTCCTCTATGGTAATATTATAGCATTGTTCGTAACCTGTTTGTCCGGTAACTTGTATGCATAAGGTATACGCACCAGTAGTTAAATTTTCAAAGATGATGTCTGTAGTAAAAGCGCTGGTAGTATCTACACCATTACCAGTTAAGATTCCTATGTAATCTAACGTGCTCGTGGCCGTTACACTAACAGATCCATTGTTGGATACGGCGCAAGATTCATCTGCAATTAATATAGAAAAGTTATCGGTAGGCAATGAGAAAATTTCACAACCATCTACTGTGATTACAGCTCCTGTTGGCGTGTTGTCACAAAGATCGATATCATTGGGGACACCGTCATTGTCGTTGTCCGTATCACAAGTATTGCCTATGCCGTCATTGTCATCATCTTCCTGATTTGGGTTAGGTGTCAAAGGACAATTGTCGTCTACATCTAATATGCCATCATTGTCATCATCTGCGTCACATGCATTTCCCTCAAGATCACCATCGGTATCCAATTGGTTCGCATTTCCTATCAACGGGCAATTATCATCCACATCTAGGATACCATCGTTGTCATCATCATCATCATCCTGTACACCATCCACTGCAAAATTATCAATCACCACACCTTCTTGATTCACACCCGGATCAGAATGGAATACAATTCTGAAAAGGACATTGTCCTCTTGGGTTAAATCTGTTTCTCCTGTACTTGCATTTAGAACGAAGTCATAAGCGTAGCTAGTCATATCTGCGTTTGTACCGGTCCATTGTGCTCCTGGACAGTTTTGACAATCATCAGCAGCACCAGACGATTCATTTGTCCTATCGCTAGTGTACCAGTTAGGTTGACTGCCTAATTTTCCGAGAACAGACCAAATACTGCCGCTGTCTAAGGAATATTCTACGTAAACAATATCAAAATCTATCTCAAGATCGTAGGCCATATCAAATTTAAGGACTGGCGCAACAATTGAAGATAACTCGTAACATCCACTTAATACATAGTCTTTGGTTCCGTCTGGATGATTGCCAGTCAGGTTAGTTCCTAAAACTTGCGTGCCAGATGTGGCAGTATTTAAAAGTTCACCCGCAGGAACACCTCTTTCCCATGTATTTTCGCCGCCGTTATCATTATATATGATTAGTGATTCCGCTTCTGATTCAAAGTCGAAAGTATCGCCACCGTTTCCAAAATTGTTTGCAATGAACTTTGTGGTTTTTTCATTGTTATCCGAATACGCATCATCCGTAATTACAGTGGTAACTTTTAGTTCGTTTAACCCAATTATAGCAGCCAAGGTTGGTAGCGCCACTGTAGCGATTTCTTCACTCGCTAAATTACCTGTCCAATTAAAATTTTGGTCACTTCCTCCGTTTAATTGGTAGGTCACTTGAATTTCAGTAATAGGGTTTAATCCATTATTTTTTACTTCTATCTCAGCGAATAGCTCCCCACAAATCACGGTTTGCTGCCCTGGAGTAATATTTAGAAGGCTTATATCATTCTCAGGAACTTGAACAGGTATTGGAGATTTCCAAACACCTCTTCCGTAGGTAGAAGCTACCAAGGTCTCATCGCCCAAGCTTATTTCTAAATCGCTTACTGCAGTGCTGGGTAACCCAGTGGAATACTCTTCCCATTCGGTTAGCGTATCGTCCAAACGATACACCCCTAAGCTTGTAGCCACATAGATAGGATTGTCCGTATGTCTGTTTTGATGTGTTATAGCAAAATAGGCTTGGTCTGTTGGTAAGTTCAGGGTAATGTTTTCTTCATCGCCTACTGCATTACCGTCAGGACCAACCAGAACTTTAAATACCCCACGTTCCGCCTGTTGTTGCGCTTCAGGGGTGCCAATTCTTCTAGATGTAGTTACATAAATAGCAGAACCATCGGTTTGGTTTATGGCTATGTCAGAAACATTAGAATCAAAACGGTTGAATGTTTTAAAAGTAGCGCCACCATTTTCACTTCGGTAAACAAAATCCGATTCCGCCACGTAAATAACGTTAGGATTAGTAGGGTCTATTTCAAGATCATCTATATTACTTGCTCCGAAATTGCTAGATATTTTTTCCCAAGAGTTGCCTACGAGTTTGTAAACTGCATCAAAGCCGGCAAATACCTCACCTTCACTGTTTATGGCTAATGGGGTTATCCAATTCCCTTCTACGGTTACCCCATCGTTATCCCTTGGGGGAGCGACAAAACCTACGGAGTTACCTCCATTTGTGGTAATGAAAAGATTACCACCAAACTGTGAAAAACCATATGCTAAGTCTCTATTATTGGGGTCTATTTCGTAGTCCATTCCATCACCTCCCGTATACGTGTTCCAGTCTTCCCCTGAGGAAATAAAACCTGAGTTGTCTTGTGTGCCTCCGGCAATTCTACTAACATCGTTATTGGCTACCGAAATCCTGTAGAATTGTGATATGGTCATATTTTCCGTCCTATTTTGGAAGGATGCAGCGTCATCAGTAGTTGTATATAAACCTCCGTCAGTAGCAGCGAACAAATTACCATTATAGTATTTAAGCGTATGAATATCCGCATGAGTGTATGTTGGTGTATTTGAAAACCATTCATTTACTTGACTGAAAGAATCCCCGCCATCGGCACTTTTCCAAATATTTAGACATCCCATGTAGAGTTCATCGGCATCTGTTGGAGAAACCGCTAAAGCAAGGTCAAACCAAGCTTGGTTTGATTCCATAATGTTGACGGTATTGGGGCTTTCGGAAAAGGTTTCGCCGCTATCGATAGATTTGTACAACCCTTGAAATTCATAATTATCCCCTGGTGTTTTTGCGCTTAGGATATAGAGTATATTAGGGTCGGCAGGGGTAACGTCCAAGACCAGCCTGCCTGAACTTGCAGGTAGTATATCTGTTATTTGTGTAAACGTTTCACCGTCGGTAGATTTGAAGTATTGCGATGTGCTAATAGCATACACCGTATTAGCGTCCCCTGGTTTTAACCTAAAATCCTTTATGTTTCCAGTTCTTTTACGATCCCAGGTAAGGCCTGCATCTATAGACTTGTGCAATCCAAAACTTGTGGCTACCCATATGATATTGGAGTTTGTTGGGTCGATGGTAATATCACTCATCAATCTTCCATTTCCCCAATCAGTAACGGTAGCAGGTCCTAAGCCAGTTTCGGCCCAAGTGGCTCCAGCGTCAAGAGATTTGTACACGCCAATACTAAAAGAATCTCCAGCATCATCATCACCGGTAGTAATGTAAATAATGTTTGAATCATTAGAATCAATTGCAATACCCGATACGCCTATCTGTAGAAAATTATCAAATAAATTAACCCAAGAAGCACCACTATTTTCTGATTTCCATATTCCTCCAGATGCTGCACCAGCATACCAAATGGCAGGATTTGACGGGTCTACCGTAATAGCGTTCACTCTTCCCGTTCCTGGAAGACCAATGGCCAATGTTCCTGGGGAAGTAGGGCCAATAGAAGTCCATTGGCTCGTTGGATTCGGCGCCAACATTTGCCGTTGTTTGTTATTGAAACTATTTAAAATAGCTTGTGAGGTAGGTAAGTATCCATCAGAGTCTACAAAATGGGACCAGTAATTTTCCCATCTTTTATAGGGTTTGAAACCACTTCCTTTTACATTGGGGTCTTTATCTTTCCAATAGGAGTTAAACGCTGCTGTTATCTCATCGATGGTGTAAACCTCTTGAACGGTTTTGCCCCTTTCAGATTTGCTTGATTTGTTATTTTCAAGGTCGGCCATCCAAGGTGCACTTTGGTTAAATTGGCCCGAAACTGTTGCAAGCGCAAAGAATGCGAAAAGCATAAGTAATTTTCTTTCCATGAAGAATTTTTTATAAAAATCTTAATTTTTTTCGGTTTTTATGTTATAAATATCGGAAAATCGTCCTACGGTATCTTTTAGAATAAAATATAGGTGCTATTTTTTATAATAGAAACTTTCACATTTCTTTAGGAACAAAAAAAGTAACTTTGCTAATGTATATATGGGTTGCATGAAATATTTTTTGGTGGTACTCTTTTTGTTGGTTTCCTTCGGTATTACTGCTCAAGAGCCCATAAGGAAGCTTGTTAGTGATAGTAAAATGGACACAATGGCTAGTAAAACTAGATCTAAGTCCAAGGCTGCTATGGGTAAAAACCCAGACACGCTAAGCATTCGTAATTATCAGATAATTTCACATAGAAGGGATACCACTTTTTTGGATACTACGCTTACCATTCGCAAAGAGTTTAAGTACAATTATTTGCGTAACGATGATTTTGAACTTATACCTTTTGGTAATATTGGACAAACGTATAACAAGCTTGGGGTCAATTTTGAAAGGACAAATCTTTATCCCAGTTTAGGAGCTAGAGCAAAACATCATGGTTACAGAGAGATAGCTGACATGCGCTATTACAACGTTGCTACTCCTATGACGGAGTTAATGTTTAAGACCACGATGGAGGAAGGTCAACTGTTAGATGCATTATTAACGCTTAATACCTCTAGGCGTCTCAATTTTTCTATCGCTTACAAAGGATTTAGGTCCTTAGGTAAATACAACTCAGAACAAATACAGTCCGGTAATTTTGTGACCACAGTTAATTATCTAAGCAAGGACAGCAGGTATTTGTTAAGAGGCCATATAGCAGCTCAAGACATTACATCCCAAGAAAATGGAGGGCTTGTGGAAAAGGAGTTGCAATTTGAGAGCGGCAACCCAGATTTTGCTGATAGACCAAAGGTAGATATCCGTTTTGATGATGTTGATAATAAAGTCTTAGGAAAACGATATTATTTGGACCAGCAATATAAGTTGATAAGAAAACAGCAAGACTCCAGTGCTGCAGAAAAGACATCTTTAGCAATAACCCATTCATTTAATTACGAAACCAAATACTATCAATTCCTACAGACTGCTAGTGATGATTATTTTGGTAGTGCCATACTACCCACTATTAATGATAAAGCCTTTTTGAAAACATTTAATAACGAATTTGGTGCTTCCTTTTATAACAGTGTTTTAGGAGAGCTGAAAGGAGTAGTTGCGCTTTATAATTACAATTACTACTTCAATAGCATATTTACTACCGAAGAAGGAGAGGTCATACAGAATCAGCTAAAGGGTTCTGAGGTAGCTATAGGTGGTGATTATAAAAAACAGATAGGAGCATTTGCTGTTGATGGCGCTGTACGCTATAATTTGTCTGGTGATTTAACCGGTAATGTTATAGATGGATCCGTTTCTTATATACTTAATAAGAAGCACAGGTTAAAATTTGGGGTGCATTCGTCTAGCAGGATGCCAAACTTTAATTTTTTGCTTTACCAAAGCGAATACTTTAATTACAACTGGCAGAACACCGCTAATTTTAAAAAGGAGCGCGTAAACACATTACAAATAGGATTGGATTCCCCGTTGTGGGGAGATCTTGAGGTGAAGTTCAGTGCTTTGGATAACTATACCTATTTTTCTACTGATCCTGATGCTACTTTTGAAGAGGGATTTGAAAACGCTAATATTAAGCCGTTACAGGAGTTAGAAGGTATTAGTCATTTAAAGATAAAATATGCCAAGGAATTTACATTGGGGAAATTTGCCCTTAATAATACGATAATGTATCAGTCTGTTGCACAGGACCGTAATGTGCTTAACGTGCCGCAGTTGGTTACCCGAAACACCTTGTATTATTCAGCTGATGTATTTAAAAAGGCAATGTATATACAGACGGGGGTTACCTTTAAGTATTTTACGAGCTATAGTATGGATGCATATAATCCCGTTTTGGCGGAGTTTTATGTTCAGGATACGGAGAAATTAGGAGGTTTTCCCTTGCTAGACTTTTTTATAAATGCGAAGATAAAGCAAACTAGAATATTTCTTAAAGCAGAACATTTTAACTCCTCGTTTACGGGCTACAACTATTATGCTGCACCTAGTTATCCTTACAGGGATTTCGTTGTTCGCTTTGGCTTGGTCTGGAACTTCTTCTCTTAGTGCTGTATTTTATAGATTGATTCCCTTTTTTTTTAATATTTTTTTACACGCAACCCTCTATTTTATAGTGTGTTAAAGTTTGTTTTTTTTGGGTGTCAAAAAAAG
>CAZDOW010000089.1:0-14090 GCA_964507115.1 uncultured Maribacter sp. | reverse complement strand
AAGTTTATTCTTAAAGAAAAAGAAGTTCCTATAAGAAAGAAGAATGAAGCGCTGCTAAAGGTCAATAAAGTTGGGATTTGCGGTACGGATTTACATGCATATTCGGGTAATCAGGCTTTCTTTTCATACCCAAGAATTTTAGGACATGAACTTGCTACAGAGGTGCTTGAAATAGGAGAGAACGAAAAGGGTATTAAGGCAGGTGATAAAGTGGTGGTCATGCCCTATGTAAGTTGTAAAAAATGCATTGCCTGTCGTAACGATAAAACAAACTGTTGTACAAATATAAAAGTGCTTGGTGTGCATACAGATGGTGGAATGCAGCAGCAAATAGTTGTCCCTTTTGACTTATTATTGCCAGCAAATCATTTATCTGATAACCAAATGGCTATTGTAGAACCTTTGGCTATTGGGGCACATGCAATTAGAAGAGCAGGATTAAAAAAAAATGAAACTATTGTCGTAATCGGCTGCGGCCCTATAGGTATTGGTATAATTAAGATGGCACAAATAGCTGGGGCAAAAGTAATCGCTTTGGATACAAATGAGCAACGATTGGCCTATGCAAAGGAAAAGATTGGAGTGAATTACACCGTAAACGTTTCAAAAGATTCTCAGCAACAAATTTTTGATATTACTAATGGAAATATGGCTACAGCAGTTTTTGACGCTTCTGGGCACAAAGGGGCTTTAGAGTCGGGGCCAGCTTATATGGCTCATGGTGGACGGTTTATTTTGGTAGGGCTTTCAAAAGGAGAGTTAACCTATCATCACCCTTCCTTGCATGCTAAAGAAATGACATTAATGTGCAGCAGAAATGCTACTAAGGAAGATTTTGAACATGTAATTAGTGTATTGGATCAGTTCCCAACGGATTCTTTCGTAACACATAGTGTACCCTTTACTAAAATGATAGAAAATTTTGATAGTTGGTTAAAGCCAGAAACCGGCGTTATGAAGGCAACGGTAAGCTTTAATTGAGCGAAATTTTATTAAAAATAAAAAAAAGTAATGACTTTTGGCGAGATTATTATCTCCTAACTTTCTTAGGTTTTCACAGACAACTAGTTTTGATTTTGTATGCGGTAATGGCGAATCAAATGTAGCGGTATTCATGGGCATGTTGTAAAGCATATATCGTCTTAAACATCTACCATAACCAAACCTTGTTTAGAATAAAGTGCAATGAAACTTTGAAGAGACTTTTAATAGGAAAGAAGGAAATTTCTTTGGATAACACCTACCTGTTCATCTACCGATAAATATCATATCGGTTCGTACTGATGGAAACATTGATGTGCATCTGTTATCAAAATTTAAAAGATTTATTTTGTATGAATTGGTTAAACACTTCTACAAGTTTTTCAAACCGTTTCTTATCCCAATTTTTTCAATAGTGGTAATGTTTCGGATAACCATATCTGGCAATCCGTTTAATTGGTTCAAATCTTCTCCCCAAATATCAATATTGCTTAAAATAGAGTTTACAACGGTAAATAAATCGACTTTATTTATAGTATATCGTTCCCATTGTTCAATGAAAAATTCAATCACTTTTGGGTCATCTTTCAAATCTATTTGCGCCCCGTTGAATTCTCCCCTATAAAAAAGCAGGAGTGCAGATAGTCCAAATACGATATGTTTTGGCGGCTGATCTTCACTTATGAGATAATCTTTTAAGATAGGTAGTAAACGTGTTACGAATTTAGAGGTACTATTGAGGGAAATACTGATTAATTGATGCTGCAAAAATGGATTTCTAAATCGATCTAGAACATCTGAAACAAAACTGTGCTTTATACTATCTGGAAACTGCAATGTAAGTGCAGTTTCCTTAAATAATATTTTTTCTACGAATTTGCCAATGACTAAATCGTCTATCGCTTCTTTTACATATCGTATTCCTGCTAAATAAGCAACGGGAACCATAGCAGTATGTGCCCCATTCAGGATACGTACCTTCATTTCACGATAGGGTGTCAGGTCATCTACGAAGGTTACATTGAGGGTAGTTTTATCAAATGGAAGTTCTTTTTGAACCAATTGTGGACCTTGAATTATCCAACTGTGATAATATTCCCCTGCGACCATTAGTTGATCGGAGTATCCTATGGCATTGCGTATTTCCTCTTCCCGACCTATTGGGTATCCAGAAACAATACGGTCTACTAGGGTACAGCAAAAATAGTTAGCTGTTTCTATCCAATCTTTAAAGTCATTCCCTAGCTTCCAATATTCACTGTACTTTAGAATTACTTCTTTAAGAACTAACCCATTATTCTCAACTAATTCAAGGGGTAATAAAATACAGCCGTTGGTTTTGTCACCCTTAAAATACTGAAACCGTTGGTATAACCAAATGGTGAGTTTTGCTGGAAATTCTTTTGGAGGGCTGTCCTTAAAAGTATCTTCAGGGTTAAACCTTATTCCGGCTTCCGTTGTATTGGAAGTTATAAAACGGATGTTGGCATCATTCGCCAATGCTAAATAGTTGTTCCATTCCGTATAAGGGTTGATTACCTCTGTTACGCAGCTGACCACTTTTTTTTCGGTCATTAAGTTTCCGTTTTTGATGCCGTCCAAAACCACCGTGAACAATCCGTCCTGAGACTTTAAAACTTGGTAGTCACCCTGCTCAGTTGGTTTTACGATGACTACACCTCCGTTAAAATCAGTTTGTTCGTTCAATACCTCTATCATCCAGTCTGTGAAGGCGCGTATAAAGTTGCCGCCCCCAAACTGCATTACTTTCAAGGGTAGTGTTTTATTTATAGCAGTATTCGTTCTGTTTAGTTGCTTCATTTTCTCTATAATGAAATACCCCGTTTCCAAGGAATAAAATCGTCTTGTCCTAATCGTACTGCAGCAGGGGTAATGGTTCCGCTGGCAACTTGTATAAGATAGTCCAATAGTTCTGCTCCTTTTGATTCTATGGTGTCATCGCCGGTGATGATACCACCCGCATTAAAATCGATAATATCGTTCATCTGGTTGCTAAGGGTGTTGTTACTAGAGATTTTGACAACTTGTGCTAAAGGGTTCCCCGTGGGAGTACCTAAACCGGTAGTAAAACAAATAAGGGTACACCCCGATCCTGCAAGGCCTGTAGTACTTTCAACATCGTTACCAGGTGTGCACAATAAATTCAATCCTTTTTTTGTTATGGGTTCGGCATAGTCCAAAACATCCGTTATCGGACTAGTACCCCCTTTTTTTGCTGCCCCTGCCGATTTCATGGCGTCCGTAATAAGTCCGTCCTTAATATTTCCAGGGGAAGGATTTTTTTCAAATCCAGAACCCACGGCTACTGCCCTTGCAGAATAGGCACTCATTAAATGTTCGAATTTTTCAGCTTTTGCGCGTGTATTACAGCGGTTGATCAATTCTTGTTCTATTCCATTTAGTTCTGGAAATTCTGATAATACCGCAGTACCACCCAAAGCTACCAAAAGGTCAGAGACATACCCCAATGCGGGATTGGCAGAGATTCCTGAAAACCCGTCCGACCCGCCGCATTCCAGCCCCAAGGTTAAATGGCTTAACGCAGCTGGTTTGCGTTCTATTTTATTAGCGGCTATCAATCCCAAGAAAGTCTTTTTAACGGCATCTTCGATAAAGTGCCTTTCGCTTTTACTTTTTTGTTGTTCTAACACAACCAATGGTTTTGAAAAATTGGGATCACGTTTTGTAATGGCCGCCTCCAATAATTGGTATTGTGCATTCTGGCACCCTAAGCTAAGAATAGTTGCCCCTGCCGTATTGGGATTGGTAATGTAACCCGCCAATAGATTGCAGAGCGTTTCCGAATCTTTACGAATGCCGCCACAACCTCCGTTATGATTAAGAAATTTGATGCCATCTACATTAGGAAAGATTCTATTCTTTTTCATTTCCTCCGGAGTTCTTATAATGTTCGATGCCAGTAGGGTCTCGTCAGATGCACCGTTTTTGTATTGGTTTATCAAACTATCGGTATCCATTATAAAATCATTGGTTGTCTTATAACCCAAGGCATCTAGAAGGGCGGATTTTAATACATCTACGTTTCTATTTTCACAAAAGACCAAAGGAATCACCAACCAATTATTGGCAGTACCTACGCTACCATCCGACCTGTGGTAACCGTTGAAAGTGCGGTTTTTAAAAGTATCTACATTTGGAGCCTCCCATGATAATTTTTTGTTTCCTACCTTATACCCCGAAGAAGCATGAACAGTATTTTCAGTAGTAAGTGTTTCTCCTTGGCGTACGGGCTTGGTAGTCTTACCTACCAAACTACCGTACATGAGGACTTTATCTCCTTTGGCAAAACTTTTTATAGCAAATTTGTGCTTTGCTTTAGTAGGTGTTGGTAATTGAAAATTACTATTAAAATGGACAATAGAAGTGTCTTTAGGCAAATCTACCAAGGCGACAACCACATTATCTTTGGGGTGTATGTGTATAAACTGTTTCGACATAAATAAATGACACTTTTTTTTACGTTCTGGTAATCACGATTTAGGATTGGTTTGAATATAATGAATTCTATCATTAAGCCTGAGTTCCCTTTAAACAATCTAAAACAAAGTAGGTATAATTTTGAGACCAATACCTTTTTAGCTTATTTACTAATTTCGGCACCGCTAAAAGCCTTTCCCATAATGTCTGGTGTTGGCAGAACCTTATATTTATCTGTAATTTAAAATAGCATTTCAGTTCGTTCCACGTCTTATGAGTTTATATATCACAAGGGATTTAGAACGACTACTGAGCCCCATTAACTTTTTTTGATAACAAAGCAACAAAGCAATAAAATTAAATCTTAGACCCCGGCATACCAGCACTGCGATTTTTATAAAATTATTGATAGTTATGTTGCCGATTTGCAAACATATTAAAGCAAACAATCTTGTAGTATAGAATGGCTTTTAAAATAGAAAAGCCTATTTATCTTCGAAATTTTTATTTCAAAACTCAGGTTAATTCTATGGGTTTATATCCCCCTTTGTTTCGGAAATAAAAAATGAGGATCAAATAGCATATCAACATGATTACGGGGAAAACAATAACCTTGGCCAACGCTCTTTGAGTCCCTTTGGTCTTCAATTCTATTATTAAGGATGTTACCTTATCTTCATCATTTGCCTGTGCTAAGGCTTGATTAAATTCGTTGGTATCTATGGTTTTATAGTCGATTATGGAATAAATAGTTTCCTCTTCTAAGGGAAGGATTATTTTTCCATCAGTAATCAGAGAAACAGGTGCTATCTGTACTAGTTCCTGAGAGGATTGTAATTCATTTATTTGAGAATTGGATTGAAAGGCGCCGATTATCGGAGCGCCTAACATGCCAACCGTAAGCATCCCGATACCACTTACCGCATTTAAGGTAAGCGCTCCGCCTCTAGGAGTCTGCTCAGCAACTACGCCCAAGGTTGTGGGCCAGAAAAAGGTCTTCCCTAATCCATATAATGTGGCGGCCAAAAAGATATACCATCCTGTAGCGAAAGATAAGGTGTACAATCCGAATATGGCTAGTACACAGCTGATTACTAATAAGGTCAACGGCGAAACCTTGTGTAGAATGCTTCCAGCGAAAAGGCGCAACACCAACATTATTAAAGAGGTGTATACAAGTACCCAACCAGCATCAAAACCTTTATTATCAGCAATACCTTGCATTATGCTTTGTATCCATGAATCTGTTCCAAGTTCAGTGGTCGCCAATGGCATGATGATAAAACAAAGAAAAAGTAAGATAGGTCGCCCAATAGCCTTTACGTACCATCCAAAAATAACCACCATCACAATTCCTATGGCTATAAAACCATAGCGCATCAAGTAATCTTCGGCACCAGGTTGAAAAAAATCATTCAGTTGTAACACTACTAAAAAGGCCACTAATGAAGCACCGCCGATACCAAACTCTTGTAGCATTTCTTTATAACTAACACCGGCAGCAACACGTTCATTTGGCGGAAATTTTTGCTTGATAAGGACAATAAAATAAACCAAAGCGGGAACGACTATAATAACAAGTTTAATCCACCATGGTACATTTCCCATGGCAATTACAATAATTCCAGCAATTACAAGTCCTCCAGGCCATGCCGCATGAAGGATATTAAGCCATTTGGTCTTGTTCTTGTTGAACATCGTTGCCACAACAGGATTGATAAATGCCTCTACCGTGCCATTGCCCAAGGCAAATATCAAACTCCCCCAATACAATAAATTATAAGCCGTTTCAGTATTGCCAGCCTGTAATTCTTGGTAAGCCCAGTATCCAGCAATACCCCAAGACATATGTCCTATGAAGGCTAGAATCATGGCTACTTTATAGCCGATTCTATCAATCATTAAGCTAAAAAAAATAATTGCTACGAAAAAGGGCCAAATACCGATGCCCAAGAGCTTTCCGGCCTGTGCCGGATCAAGATCGAATGCAACGCTCCATGTGTCGACCAAAAAGACCCTAGTTATGAATCCAAATGCCGTTGTTAATAGGGCGACAAAACAGCCAAAAAATAACATCTTGTTTGATTTACTTATATTATTCGTGATTGTCTGCATACTATTTATTTTGCTTGAAAGAGAAATGTTTCTGAAATTTAGTTTTAATTAGTAATAAAATATTAAAGGGTTAATGATTTAAATTGTTGTGTAAGTTCAGTCAATGAACGCTCTACACCCATACGCTCTATAGAAGAAGCTCCTACAAACCCATGTGCATCTGTATGTTCAAGAATTACTTTTACATCTTCCGGAGTATTGATTGGGCCCCCATGCGCCAAAAAGATAATGTCTTTGTTCACTTTTCGTCCTGCTTCAATGATTTCTTGTGTCCGTTTTATGGCAAAATCCATATTTACAGTTGCGCCAACGACTCCAATGGAACCACCAACTGTAGTGCCTACATGTGCAATTATAGCATCTGCACCAACTTCTGCCATCTGTGCCGCCTCCTCAGGAGTAGCCACATAAACACAGGTATACAGATCCATTTTTGAAGCCAATCGAACCATTTCGACCTCCTTATCAAAGCCCATTCCTGTCTCCTCTAGGATATCCCTGAATTGACCGTCTACTATGGAATGTGTCGGAAAGTTGTTCACGCCCGAAAAGCCCATAGCTTTAACTTGTTGCAGAAAGTGCCACATTCTTCTCCTAGGATCGGAGCCATGCACACCACAGAATACAGGTATCTCCTCAACTACTGGGAGCACTTCGAATTCACCAATCTCCATAGCGACCGCATTAGCGTCACCGTAGGCCATCAATCCTGCAGTAGAACCATGACCCGACATACGGAAACGACCCGAATTGTAAATAATCAAAAAGTCCGCACCTCCTTTTTCAATAAACTTGGCACTGATGCCAGTACCCGCTCCAGCACCGATTATTGCCTTTTTTTGTGATAATGTTGCTTGTAATCGGTCCCTGACTTCTTGTTTTGTGTAGGGGTTTCCTTTTCCCGTCCATGGGTTTGGCATAGTATTTTGTTTTATTGGTTATTATTATTTTTCTAAATTTTTAAATAATCTTCATCAGTTGTGCTACCAATGCTCTGGAAAAGGCCTCGTCATTGATATGGGCGTCTACTTCAACAACCGGATTTTCAACTTTACTATTGCTCTTTATACTTTCGAACAAAGCACTGTCTGCCTTTGGGTCATAAAAAATACCACCTTCTTTATCCACTTGTGAAATTCCTTTTTTTGGTAATAGAATGGTCACTGGGGTTTTGGCCTTGTTCAGTTTATTGGCGACCATTTTTCCCAAAGCCTTGTTTTCTTCTAGATTGGTGCGCATTAAAGTTACATTAGGCGCCCAACTGTACAACTGTCTTGAGCTAAACTCCGAAGGTAAGGTGTCCAAGTGTCCAAAATTGACCATATCCAAACAGCCGGGCGCGACTACTTGGGGGATTCCCATATCGGTCGCTGCGGTTAGCCTATCAGGACCGGCACTCAATACACCACCATATAGCTCATCGGCAAGCTCGGTCGTGGTTACATCGAGAACGGCATCAAAAACACCTTCTCTAATCAACGATTCCATAGTGGAACCTCCCACACCGGTAGCATGAAAGACAAACACCTCAAATCCCTTTTCCTTTAAAAGCTCACTACATTTGTCTACACATTTTGTGGTGTTTCCGAACATACTTATGGCTATACTTTTCTTCTTAGTCTTGGAAGGTGGGATATGCACATTGGCCATAGCACAGACAGCCGCGGCCGCCTGTTTAATCAACAAGCTACTAATGCTATTTAGGCCGGCAACATCTACTACGGATGACATAAGGGTGATATCCTTGGCTCCAATGTATCGGGAGAGGTCCCAAGAGGCTATAGTGGACAAACACAATTTTGGGATACCTAGAGATACTTCTTGCATTGCGGCTAGTGTCATATAAGTGCCGCCGCCGCCGCCCATTCCTATAATCCCATTGACCCTATTATTTTCTACAAGGCCGCGGATGACTTTTGCTGCTCCTTGCCCCATTAATTCTACTGCCATTCCCCTATCGTTAGATGTACGAATAATGGCCAAAGATATACCGGAATTCTCGGCTACTATTTCATTACCATAATCGATAGGAAAATTGACACTGGTCTCCATAACTCCAGTATTGATTGTGATGACTTCTTCACCAAAACCTTTTAGACATTCGTAGAGATAGTTGAAGTCTTCCCCCTTGGTGTCAAAACACCCTAGCATTATAATGTGTTTATTTTTGACTGTCATCGATCACAATTTGAATTACACGTTAAAATCGAAAACGACTACCCGCTCCAACCTTGGAATGACTAAATCTTTTACCGCTTCGTGAATAGGATGTGGTAAATAAGCTTCTCTGGCCTCAGGACTTTCGAAGGTCATTATAAAACCGTGCGTATAGCCATCGTTAAGCCCTTCTGTACTATCGTACGGACCGTACTCCATTTCTAAAAAGCCGGGTATTTTACCTATCATTCCCTTCATAGTATTAAAACACTCGGCTATCTCTACATCGCTTATGCCTTCCTTAAACTGGAACATTCCAAAATGTCTTGTCATATCTATCTTTTTATTATTGAACATTATCTTAAATTACTTTTGGATAAAAGCGAAAACTCCTTTTTTATTCGCGGTCACAATATCGATTTTCCCGTCATTATTAAGGTCTCCGGTAGAAATCTGTCTACCCACTCCCGAATTATCATCGATTTTATAAGGAATTAATTCTGTCGACCCATCCGAGTGCCTAACCGTCTTGAACCAATATAGTACTGCCGGGTCTTCCGAACCAGGATCGCGGCCGTTGTGGGCATAATAACATTTACCAGTTACAATGTCCAGAATTCCATCATTATCAATATCGTCAATGGACATCGCATGCAACTGACTAAAGGATACACCATAGGCATTATCTTTAGGTAAATTGGTCATCACAACATGTTCTCTAAAACCAATTCCATCTTTATTAGTTATTTGTTCATACCAAGAAAGGCCATAACCATGGGCATTCATGGCTGTAACTACATCGCTATCTCCATCTCCGTCTACATCGTAGGCAAACATCTGGGCACCTCCCGTTCCGGGCGAAAATGGGTAGGGATGGTATTTCCACGGTGTTTGCTCGTCCCAGTTTTTTGGCTGTTGCCACCAACCACTCTTTTCGATGATGTCATTAAGTCCGTCTAAATTAATATCCCCTGCACCCAAGCCATGCATAAAAACAGGAAACCGCTTAGCATCAAAAGGACTAATAGGCAGTACTTTCCATTCATTTTTAGTTTTTCCATTTGGAATACCAAGTACAATTCTCCCCTTACTAAAGCCAAGTAGTTCTTTTTTCGCATCCCCAATAACATCTATTAAATCTGGAGACTCGTGACCAATATTTTCTTGAGCTTTAATATATATAGGGTCTTTCTTCATGTCCTTTGCAAGGACTATGCTTTTTCCAGGATTTTTAACCCATCTACTGTCAGTTCCCGGTATGCCCACTTGTAATATGTCTGTACTTTTATCATCGTCGAAATTGCCAGGAAATGTAAAAAAATTGGTAGCATACCCTTCTAATCCCGGTCCGGTAATTGGAAAGTATTTTACAGGGGCATATGCAAAGGTCTCATTGAAAACAGGGCCCTTCCACCAAAGAGATCCCGCGACTATATCCATGAATCCATCAACGTCTATATCACCTATTGAAGCCCCTTCGGTAACGTATTTGTCTGACAATTGTATCTTAGTAAAGGATACAGTCGTAACGGGTGGTATTTTTATTTGTGCACATAATCTTGTGAATACAAACAAAAAAATCCATAGAAAGAATATTTTATTTTGAGCCGACACCATAGTACGTTAGTTAGTTTAAGGTTCCGATATAAGCCAGCAAATCTGAAACCTGTTCGTCGTTGTAGTTATCTATAAGGCCTTTGGGCATAAAGGAACGCCCTCCTAAAAAGCCTTCTGTTTTAATATCAGCAACGGGAATAAACATGGTGCTTCCGCCCATAAAGGCAATGGTAGTACCACGATTGTCTCTTTTTGATAAATACCCTTCAATAGTATTCCCATCTTTTTTGACCGCGCGATACACCGCATAGCTACTTTCCAAAGCTGCATCTGGATTCAAAATGGCGGTCAACAAGGCCTCGTTATCACGTTCGGCTGAACCATCAAGTGCAGGAGCTATATCGTATCCTTTATTACCGACACGATGACATAGTACACAAGTTTGGAACAGTTGTTCGCCTTTAACCGGATCTCCATCACCTTTTTTTGCAATGGCGAGAAATCGCTCCAATTTTGTATCAAACTCTTTTTTCTCTTTTTCTATTCTAAGGATTACAGCATCCAACAAAGCACGTCCTACTTCATCTTTAATATTCGCATTGTATGCCTGTTCGGCACTCGACAAATCAAAAGCAGTATCGTCAACGATAGTATCTTTGTACAATTTACGAAGCACTTCCGATCCTTGTTCTGTGGCCGATACGATTTTTGTGATTTCACGTTGTTGTGATTCGTTCAATTGAGGTAACCATTCTTTTAAAATAGCACTTGCTGATGCGATATTACTTTTCGCTAAAGCCCTCGTGGCAATTGCACGGATTGACAGATCTAGCGTTTCATTTTCAGCAAACCCCAAAAATATTTTTGTATTCTTTTCTGCTTCGTTTTGTAACGCTGAAATGATGAGCCCTAGGGTTTTTTGATCAGTAGTGTCCTTGGCCAGAGCCAAAATGAGCGCTCTCACATTTTGGGTATTAAGCTTGGCGGCGGCTTCAAGTCCTAAATGTTGTTTGGCTTCTTCTTTGGATGATAGCAAAGCATTTACCGGTTTTTGTAAAATCTTGCTAAGTTCTTTAGATTGTACCTGCGACAATAGTTTAATTGCCATCGCCACATTTATTTCAGCTACTATTTCACTACTTAGAATTGTTTTTACGGTCGAATAAATCTTTGGATTGTCCAACATATTGGCCACCATAACAAAGGTAGATTCGTCAAATGACGAATAGTCCGCTTTTGTGTAAAAATCGAGGAACACTTGTTCACGTTGGCTTTTTCCTGGTAATGCCTGAGCCGCCCAAATGATGTTCTTCGCAGGTTGTTCACTTACCTGTGGAGAACGAATAAAATCTGTTAGTTCTTCAGGATAGTTTTCAAGGGCTTTACGGGCCAAATATCTTTCAAAATTTCGTTCATAACTACCTCCCATAACATTACCGCCCAATTCTGGCTTACAGGCACTCACCAACATTGCAATTGTTTTCGAATTGACTTTGCCTACTTCTTCTAAGGTTCTGAGTACTTGAGATCGTACCATGGGGTTGGGATCTACCGAAGGCTTTTCAAGCAAGTTTGCCAAATTATCCGCCCCGATTGAAAATGAGGCCAAGGATCGAACGGCTTCCCTTCTTAGATTGTCCTTATCGGAATTCAACAAGGCAATCATTAATTCTTTATCGTAATGTTTGATGCCTTCCAAAGACCAAAGTGCCAATATCCGCGTAATTTCGTCTTGGGAGGTATCGCCTGTAAGTGCCACAAGATTGGTGGCTAATTTTTTGGATTCGTCAATAGGTCGATCACTTATTTGATGCCAAGCCGCTCGCTTTGCCCATAAGGATGGTGATTTAAGATATCCCACAAGTTTGTTGGTCTCTACCTCATAAAAATTCGGTATTTCACGCGCTTTCTGTGATTCATGACGGATGCGCCAAATACGGCCATGTGATTTATCACGGTCTGGATGTGTCGTCGGCAATTCATTATGGGAAACAATTTTATTGTACCAATCTGCAATGTAAAGGCATCCGTCGGGGCCGAATTCCATGTTCACAGGGCGGAACCAATCATCTTTCGAGGTCAAAAAATCAGGAAGATGTTCTGCGGATACTGTCCCGTCATTGTTCCGTACTATCCGTACCGCATTTATGTTACTGGCAATGGGATTTGCCAAAAACGCTACATCCTTCCATTCTTCTGGAAAAGACCCCGAACTGTCATCGGCAAAGGCCAAACCTGAAATGCCAGTACCACCAATACGAAACTCGTGCAGTTCGGGCATCCAAGATTGGTATGGGCGCAAACGCTCGCCACCTATGCCCGGAAAACTTGTGCCGACTTCCATAGGTACTATGGAATAGCCTAGGTCATTAGCCTCTGTTCCGTACCATTGCCCATTGCCTCTAAGCTGAAAGCCCCAGATATTATTAAGTCCTGCATTGACGACTTCCAGTTTACCTGCATCCAATGAAAATCTAGCTATTTTACTATAATCGATACGAGCCTTGGCATCACTTACGGTTGATTTGACCTCTCCTTTGTTAAGAGCGCCCTGACTGAAATGTATCCAATCTCCGGGGCCTCGCACCAACACATGTGACATGGTATGGGTGTCGGTAAAACCGAATCCTTGGAACAAAGGGGTGCGCTTGTCCGCTTTACCATCATTATCGGTATCGCTCAAAAAGAACAATTCCGAGCCTTGCGCCACATAAGTTCCATTTTTATAGGGCAAGATACTTTGGGGTATGGCAAGGCCATCGGCCCATACATTTGTCTTTATGGTAGAACCCCCATACAGATCAGAGAGTACCAATATTTTGTCGTCACCTTTGGTAACGCCCCTATAAAGATCTAGAATACGTTTGAAATTAGGGTCTTTTTCCTGCGCTTTGGGGTCATCCATAAGCTTCAATAGGTCTTGCCATTGAATATTGGCTACGGGATCTAGTGGATACATAGAACCTGTTTGGGTCCAAAGCCTTCCAGCATCATCAAAGGTCATGTCAATAGGATTCACTACTCCATCCTTTTCGCTTGCCACCAGTTCCACCACAAAGCCATCGGGCACCTTAAAGCCGGCCAATTCTTTTTCTGGTGAATACAGTTCCGTTCTATTGGACTGTGTCTTTCTTTCAAGGGGCACACCTTCTTGAGCGGTATCCAATTCTGTGCTTGATGTTGTTGTTTTTTCCCTACATCCAATGATGATAAGGCCAAAACCAAGGCAGAACGGTACAACTAGTTTCTTAATATTCATATGTTTTGGTTCTTTGTTAGTACTAAGGGTACTACAATAGTGTAATGGTTATATGCTTGAATTCGACTTTCGCGTTTCCGCCGCTATGCATTTGTATACCGATGACCCCTTTTGATGGAATGGTCGGATCTTCTTCTATATACTCCGAGACTTTCACTCCATTAATGTACAACTCGTGTTTGTTTCCTTTGCATCGAACGATATAACTGTTCCAACCTTCCTCTTTTAGAATATGTTTTAGTGTACTTAAATCTCCTTGAACGAGTTTGGCGCGACGGTGCTCATCATAGATATCGCCCCAGTAGCCCTTTCCAATATCAGCCTGATAGCCTATAATTTTGTTGTCCTCGATTATAGAACGGTATTGTACGCCACTATTGATCAGACCCTTTTCGTGGTCTCCTGTTATCTTAAAAAGGAACCTCAGTTCAAAATCTTCATAACTTTCGGTCGTATGCAGATAGGTATTTGTTGGGATATTGGTAATACCATCACCGCCGGTAATGACATTATCGACCACAGACCAATAGGTGCTATTTTCTTGATCAACTGTTTTCCAGCC
>CAZDOW010000088.1:0-14345 GCA_964507115.1 uncultured Maribacter sp. | reverse complement strand
AAATATATTTCTCAAGTTAGGCTTACCAATGGTCTTTGCCATGGTTAACTTGGCAAAGCGCCCTTCTTGGACACTTTCTTTTACCTGTTCCCAGAAAAGAACAAACACATCTTGGTACGGCATAGACTGAAATTGATAAAGAATTATTTTCGCATTTCGAAAGTAACACTAATAATTCAATTCATAAATCCGAATCTACTATCATCACTCTTTTTTCTAAAAAAAAGTAATAAACAACAACTACCACAAAATAAACGGCATGGTGTCACCCCTAATTCTTTATTTTAGTACTTTAACTGTGAGATGTGTTCTTGGACTTGCGTCTGCTGGGACCTGTTGCCTTAGAGAAGGTAAATAGTATCAGGGAACAGACGACAAGAAAATGCTTTTGGCTTACTGATGTCTTTAAACAAAAAATAGAAACATCTGAAAGGTTTGACTTTTCTGCATTGGATTTGGACAATTGGTAAAGGAATGTGGTTTTACAAAAACAACGGTAATGCCATTAACTGGACCTAAAAATGCGTAATCACTATGAAGTAAAAACTTTTGCTAACACTATAAATCAAATCATTGTACCCTATGGGTTACTGCAGTTCATATAGTCAAGGTTATCTGGAATTGAAAAGAAAATACATGAAAATAAAAGTACTCCTTTGGTCCCTGTTTATTTCATTGCTCTTTAATGCTTGTGACTTTAACGACCAAAAAATAGAGGAAAAACCTAATATTTTATTCTTCCTTGTTGATGATCAAAGAAATGACCTCATTTCATGTGCAGGTCATCCGATTATACAAACTCCAACGATAGATAATCTCGCTGAAAAGGGCATGCGATTTACAAATGCTTTTGTTACAACTTCCATTTGTGCAGCAAGTAGAGCCTCAATTCTTACAGGCTTATACGAAAGCAAGCACAACTATACATTTGGCAAGAATCCCATTACATCTGAATTCATGAGCAATTCATATCCATTTTTGCTTAAAAAAGCAGGATACAAAACAGGTTTTATTGGAAAATTTGGAATTTCAATCGAAAAGCAAGATAGCATGCTAGCACAAATGTTTGACTTTTATAAACCTTCTCCTAAATCTGGTCCACATTTTGTAAAACTCACTAATGGCAGCAAACGACATTCTGCTGAGATTAAAGGAGATGAAGCTATTAAATTTATAAGAAATCAATCTAAAGAAAAGCCATTTTGCCTATCCATTAGTTTTAATGCGGTACATGCAGTAGATAATAATAAAACCCCAGGTAATGACGGGCACTATCCTTATCCAAAGGCAGTTGCACATCTGTATGAAAATATTGAAATGCCAAAACCCGAATTGTTCGATTCGGATATTTATGAAAATCATCCAGCGTTTTTAAAAAATAGCCTCAATAGGGAACGGTTTTTTTGGCGTTGGGATTCAGAAGAAAAGTATCAAGAGAACATGAGAGCTTATTTTCGTATGATTAGTGGGTACGATAATGTAATGCAAAGAGTACTAACAGCACTCGAAAAAAATGGACTTGACAAGAATACCATAATTATTTTCTCTTCTGATAATGGGTATTATATGGGCAATAGAGGCTTTGCTGGCAAATGGTCTCATTATGAAGAATCTCTTCGTGTTCCCTTAGTAGTTTACGACCCACGAGCAGCTACTAAAGCCATGGAAAAAACTAATGATGAAATTGCTCTAAATATTGATATTCCAGCGACTATACTTGATCTGGCTGGAATTTCACTACCTAAACTTTACCAAGGGAAAAGTCTGGTGCCCTTTTTGAATAGTGAAACAATTGAAACTTGGCGCACAAATTTTCTTATTGAACATAGAATGGAGCATGATAAAATTCCAAAATATGTTGGTCTTCGTAATCAACGATACGTCTATGCCAACTATTATGAACAAGATCCACCGTATGAGTATTTACACGATTTGCAAAAAGACCCTAAGCAACTAGAAAACCTATTACATAATTTTGAATACAAAGATGTACTCCAAAATATGAAAAGTAAATGTGACAGTTTAGAAAAAATAATTAAGAATTAAATAACTCCAACTGCATTGCCTAAAATTTACACCAATTTTAGGTAATGTATCTAAAGGTTAGTGGATGTAACTAAGGCTACCTAATATTATAATTTGACATTCATAAACGAAAAGATAAAAAAATAAAAGTTTTGGCTAAGTGCCTAATCGAAAGGGTATAGCCTTTAGTCCCATACTAACCTTAGCAGAGACGCTGAGGTGTTTTTAAAGAATAATATGAATAATTAAGAGGTATGAAAATTATAATTACACAACTATTATTGTTGGTCTGTTTTACTTGTATTGCGCAAGAGAAGAAAATAGAGTTAAATGGAAATGTCTATATCCTTGATTTTTTTGATGAATTTAATACTAATGAGATTGATACAAATAAATGGACTTTTAGAACTGATAGTAAACACTGGAGTACACAATTAGAAAGGAATATTGAATTAAAAAATGGGCTATTATATTTGAATCTTAAAAAAGAAAAAACACTTGATAAAGATTATACAGGAGCGGGAATAATTTCTAATGACACTCTTAAATATGGATATTATGAAGCTCGTTTAAAAATTCCTAAAGGAGAAGGTTGGCATACTTCCTTTTGGCTAATGAAACATAATCGACTTGGCAATACCAATCCTTCTGCTACTGAAATTGAAATTGATATTCTTGAGAATGATTCAAAATCTAAAGATGGTTATGAAATTGCTTTTCATAAGTGGTTGAATGGACATGTAAGTATATTTGGGCAACATGTGCCTACACCCAATATGAGCAAGGAATTTGTTGTTGTTGCTTGCGAGTATACTTCCACTCAAGTTAACTACTTTAGGAACGGAAAAAAAGTTAAAACCCTGGATATTTCTACACTTCCAAAAGGGTCTCTAAATATTTGGCTAACCTGTATAGCATCTCATTTGGGGGGAACCAAAGCTGTAGAAGATGAAAAATTACCTAATAGTGCCATCTTTGATTATGTGAGGTACTATAAATTAGAAGAAAAAATACCGTGAAATTTTGTGTAAGTAATGGCAAGGAAAGTACTGCGCAATCTGCTAACACACATACATTTTACTGCTATGTTTCTTATTAAATAATAATATGATTTTACGACAGAATAAATACATAGTTATAATTACATTACTTGTGGTCATCATTTCCTGCGCAAAAAGAGAGCAAAAGCCTTTCTCCTTTGTTCAATTATGCGATTCTCAATTGGGAATGGGAGGTTATGAGCACGATTTAAAAACATTCAAACAGGCAGTTAAACAAATAAATACACTTGATACTGATTTTGTTGTGCTTTGTGGAGACCTTGTTCATGAAGCGAATGAAAGTTCATATGCTGATTTTAAAAATATTTTGAAAGGGTTGAAGATACCCTTCTACGTTGCTTCAGGAAATCATGATGTAGGTAACATCCCAAATGATACCACCCTTAGTTTTTACCGAAAAACTATTGGAAAAGATTACTACGAATTTCAGCATAAAAACTATTCATTTATGGTAACAAACACCCAATTATGGAAAATAAATGTTGAGAATGAGTCAGACAAACATGATAATTGGTTTAAAGAAACACTTGAGTTTCAAAACAGGCAACAGTATCCAATATTTGTTATTGGACATTATCCATTATATACAGAGTTTCCTGAAGAAGAAGAGCACTATTATAATTTACCTGTGGGTAAGAGGAGAAGGATATTAGAATTATTTAAACAAAACAATGTTGTCGCATACTTATCAGGTCATACTCATAAGTTAGTAGTAAACGATTATGAAAACATTCAACTAGTTAGTGGTGAAGTTACTAGTAAGAATTTTGACAATAGACCTTTGGGATTTAGACTTTGGGAAGTTTCATCAGACACTATAAAACATCAATTTGTTTCTTTACAACTATTGAATAATGTGAAATAGTGAACGTATACTTACCAAATGTGCTAAGACTGGAACCTAAAATATGATAGATAATACAAAAACGGATTTAAGAATTAATTATAAAGGTTTTTAAGTTGATATAATTATTTATGTATGCGTAATGTTTTTGGTGCGGGAGGTTTATATACCAGAAATAGGTTTTATAGCAAATGGCCTTTTTTGGTCATTTACAACTTTGATTGTAGCAAGCTGGAGAATGAAAGTGAGAAGGGTAACTTGGAAAGATTTGGGACTCATAAAACCCGATAGCTTACGTAAAACATTAGGAATTTCTATTCTTATTTTCATATCAATAGTGATTTCTATAATTATCTTTGAACTGATTAAAGAACACTTCCCTTTTTATATTACACCAGATAGTTCATCAGAAACCGCTGTATCAAAGTTTGGAGACCTGAAAGGAAACTGGGGGCAGTTTTTTTTGATTATCCCGTTCATTTGGCTCGAATCGATGTTAGAAGAATTACTGGACAGAGGTTTTTTAATGAACTGGATTGAAAAATTATTTTCGATGACCTCACTTGCCACAGTTATTGCTGTTTTAGTACAAGCAGTAATTTTCGGGTTCAGACACTCAAATGATTTGTCAGAAAGATCAATAACAGTAGGACTTATTGGTTTAGTAATGGGAATAGCCTATATAAAATTCGGACGTAATTTATGGCCTTTAATTATTGCTCATTGCATATTGAATACTATGTCTATGGTTGAGAGAGTAATGTGATTAGAAAATTAATCATGTCCAACAGAACTTTTCTTATTTTTTGATACACGTATTAGTTTTCAACTAACCCAAACCGGGTTATGTATTTTGTTTTATTCCTAAAGTTCCATACCCTTCGTTTACCGTTTGTTCTGGTTCTCTTCATAGCTGACAAGGCAGAAAACCCGAACAAACACATAAACCATAGAAGATTGGAGATTGATACTATACTCTTTTCAATTACCCTACCCCGCTCTTAATGTTTATAAAAAAGATGCAACTAATCGTTTAGAAAATTATGTAAAAAAAGTAATCCCGAGGCTCAGTCATTCAGGAGTGATTTCATAATACTAATAGTTATACTATTAACAAATTGTAGTTTAACTATTAATTATGAATAGTAATTATATTAATCAAGCCAAGAGTACTATTTTTGAACTTGAATAAGTTTAAATAATTCGATTATGAAATTAAATTTCAGCACAATCAGTATCCTATTTATGATAACAGCAGCAACAACATTAGTTGACAGTGAAAAGCGATTCCTAAAAATCTCTAACCAATCATAAACTTGCTAAGGAATCTCTAGTAACCTTCTAGCATGTATCGCATATCTAGAAAGAGATGTCTTTAATTTCTCTATAAACTATCTAATTTTTATTTATTATTATGAAAAAATATTCAACACTCCTCTTATTAGTTTTCGTTTTTCTCTATACTAATGCAAAAGCTCAATCTGCAATAGATTCAATTCAATTGAAAAAAGAGTTCTTTAGTTTAGACGAAGCGCTAAAAAATCCTGAAGATGTTTATCGTATAAATTTGAGTAATCAAAACTTACAAATTTCAGATACTACTTGGTCAAAATTTACCAACCTCCAGTATTTAAGTTTGAAAGATGACCACCTAAAACAAATTCCGGCAGGTATTGGTTATTTAAAAAACCTTAAAGTTCTTGATTTGAGCGGGAATGATTTCAAAGTATTACCATCAACTTTTAGTAACCTAACCAATTTGCAAGAGTTATTTTTAAATGATGACAAATACTTCAAGTTCAAAAAAAACATCTCTATTCTAAGCACACTACCAAATCTAAAATCCCTTCATATTGAAAACGATGGCTTGAAATCATTGCCCAAAGACATGTATAAACTAACTCATATAGAGTCATTGTACCTTAACAACAACCAGTTCAAACAATTACCTATAGAGTTAAAGGGATTGAAAAATTTACAATATCTAGATTTTCACGATAATCAGTTCAGGCTGACAGCACAAGATATTCAAAACCAAAATTTCGGATATAAAATTAGATTTTAAGTGCTGAAAATTACCTCAGAATGGTAACAAGGCTTGTTACATATTTACCTTAATAATCAAATTAATTTAAAAGTTCAATTAAGAAGTGGTTAGGCTTGTATAGCAACATTTCTAGAAGGAGAAATTCCTTTTAAACATAAAGTAGATTACCATAACATGTATTAAAACAAAAAAAAGATGAAAAAGGAATTTTTAGCATTGGGAGCAATGGTGGTTTTATTCACCAGCTGCGCAGTAATAAGGCCGGGAGAAACTGGAATTAAACAAACATTAGGTAAATTTTCAGATGAAGTAATAACCCATGGTACCGTATATTATAATCCTTTTATTAGTAAAGTGATAAAGGAATCCACACAAACTAATAATATAAAACTTGAGTTGAGTCTACCCAGTAAAGAAGGACTAAGTGTAAATTCTGAAATTTCAATCCTTTATCGTTTAGAACAAAATAAGATTCCTTCTGTATTGGAAAATTTAGGGCAGGAATATGAGTCTATAATTACTAGTGTTTTTAGATCGGCCTCTTCAGATGTTTGCGCTAAGTTTTATGCAAAGGATATGCATTCCGGTATGCGAGCGAAAATAGAAGAGGAAATAAAGGTTAAAATGGCAGAAAACCTTACAAAGCAAGCAGATGGTATCGAACTCATTGCGGTTTTGATGAAAAGCATTCGATTACCTGATGGTTTAGCCAGTTCCATAGAGCAAAAACTACAAGCGGAACAAGATGCTATGCGAATGGAGTTCATTCTGCAACAGGCAACATTAGAGGCCGACCGCAAGATAATTGAAGCTAAAGGGGAACGGGACGCTCAAAAAATATTGTCTGAAGGGCTTACCGATAAACTTATTCAAATTAGAAGTATTGAGGCGTTTCGTGAACTTTCGCGTTCTCAAAATACTAAAGTCATCATTACGGATGGAAAGACACCTTTATTGATACAACCTGATATAAAATAAAAAGACACAGAAACAGCAAGTAAAAGTAGAGGCATATCGACACTAAAAATTTGTCGGCCATGCTAAAAATCATCACCGCCATATAATACAAGGCTTAAATTTGAGGAAGTGGATATCAGTGAACTTACCTATAGGGCAATGCCTCCAGAATAGCTAAAACCTGTTTGAGGAAGACCTTACGAAGGAACCAGGTATTCTTGAAAACGCTACTAACTATTTCCTCAAGGTGGTGTCTATAATATTTAAAAATAGTCGCAATAAATATACCTTTATGATTTTGACATTTTCAACATTTCACTTTATGGAGTTTTATTACAATGCTACTATTTCCTGTTCCCGATCCAATCCATCTTATTTCGATTAAAACGGATGGTCATCTACTTATTTGAGTGTTTGCCGGTATCTTTTTGGACTTACAACTAACAGGTGCTCTGCTGTAGCTGAACAAGGATGAAATACTAAATTATTAGTCGCCAATAAAAAAATTAAAGAAGTACATGAAAAAGATATCGGCTTATTTTGGACTCATACTATTTTTATGCTCGTGCGTTGATGTAGACCCTAACTTAAAATTGGAAATAGCAGATATGCATCAGTTCAATCAATTACCCAAGGGTAGTATAGATTTAACCCATAGGGATACGGTTTATATCCCTATATATTCAGAGATACACATGGAGCATAATAGTAGAAAAATTGGGTTAACAGTAACAATGAGTATACGCAACACAAGCCTCAAGGACACTATCTATCTAGAAGATATAAATCACTATAACTCTCAAGGAGAACTAGTCCATAAGTATCTAAGTGATATGATGTTTTTAACTCCCATGCAATCCACAGCTTATGTGGTTGAAGATAGCGACATTAAAAGTGATTTAGAAGGAAGTTTCATCGTCAACTGGGGCGCTACCACTTCAGAAGTAAAGCCAATATTTCAAGGAGTTATGATTTCAACCCTTGGACCACAAGGAATTTCATTTGTAAATGAAGGCGTTTCTGTTAGTGCCAAGACCATTAGGTAATGTAAGGGTAAGTTTTAAAGGAGTAAGAGGTTAACTCCTATGTTCCCTGACCTGTTCGAGACTAAAAATAAGATCAACCGGTAATATTAGGAATTTCAAATACTAAAATTTATTATGGTTTAGAAGTAACTTTTCCAAAGTGTTTTGCCAAGCTAACTAACTTACCAGTGTCCCGTTCCCTTTTCTCCTTTAAAAGGTCCTACCAAGTCAGGAGTGATCCATCCAGCATAAAATTCGCTATCCTGCGCCAATACACGTTTTCCATCTATATAACATTCAAGATGTTGAGGATAGAATGCTACATGATTTTTCAATGCTGCAAATTCTGGAAAAGGATTTGTGTACGACCAAGCCACTGGCCGGTTAATCATGGTTTTCAAAGCCCAGTAAATAGCATTCCCCTTCCATTCACACATCGAGGTCTTTCCATGTATTCTTACTAATGCACTCATGTCAATATCACACTCTGGAATATAATACGTTGGTGGACTAGCTGTCTCTAGTACTGCTAGTGCATCACAGGAATCTACAATATCTTTCCCTTTGTATTTAACTACTATTGATTTGCTTATTTTTTCGATAATTGGAGGACGCGGAAAATCCCAAACGGACCGCTGTCCTTTTTTCGGCTCAATTGCAAATGGTGGTCTTTTATTACCGGTATTGTTCCAGCTTTCACGAGCCTTTTGCAACCAATTTTTCTCCGTTTTCCTTTCCTCATTTAGTTCCATATAATTAGCGTAAATATTTCATCCGTTATGTGAACTTTTGGTATGTTACTAAAAATAAAGCGTGACGGTAATAAATTAGATTTCATTCGACTTCGTTTAACTTCCAGTCGTATGGATAATAAGATACTTTTACATTTTCAGGTAGTTTTTCAGATTTGTACCTGTTGATAAAGTCGGTCACCTCTCCATCATATTCAAAATCACTTTTGTACCATACAAAAATCTGTGAAATCTTTACTTTGTTTTTATTAACTTGAATAAAATTTGGGTCGTTCAAGGCTTTTTTCGTTTGCCGATTTAATTGTGATTTCAATCTAGTGGGCGTATAGGCTTCGTCTATAATAGGCGGACACCCTAAGCCGGCACAAACAAGGACAAAATGCAAACGCGGGTCTTTTGAAAAATTCTCTTGTAACAATTGATGTTCCATATCGTTTAGGGTAATGCTTTTTCCGCCGATATCATATTTGATTTTATCGAAAAATCCAGCAACATCTAAAGGTGATTTCAGGGGATAGTTGTCTATTATTCCTTTTATAACCGAAAGGTTATAACCGTTAATCCAGAAAGCTTGGTACTCGCCCAAATTTGCTTTAGCTACTGAAATTTCTTTGGCCATCTCTATCAATTCGTTCAATGCTGCCGGATTCTCCTTAATACTTTTATATGTAACCCTGCCATTTTTCACATTGGTCTTAAAAAACATATCAGACTTTGAAAAGAAATCAGCTGTACTTTGCGCATGTCCAAAAGAAATGGATACCAATAATATAATAAGTAAAAATATCTTTTTCATTTCACTGCTATTTGATGTTAATATGGAACCAAAATTCTTGTAGCGTCTAGTTTCACAATCAAACTAAAAACCAAAAGACCATAAGTATACAAAGAAAGCAGGAATATTACTATTCAAGTTCATATCTAAATATTTCTAAATTAGACCTTGGGATTTAGATTTTTGATATAAAAAAGTATTGAAAACATTTAATGTTTGAGAATTTTTCTATTTATGTTATTGAGAATTTTTCACTTAATGAATGTTTTACAAAAACATTAAAACATTGAAACTGTTTGTGTTAAACTCCTTTGGTAAATAAAAAAGCTATTTCGGACATTTAAAGTGAGCCTTCGTCCTTAGCTGTTGTCTAAGTCCTTGATTTTCAACTTTATTTGGATATTATATTTTAATAAAAGTGATGTAAAATCTTAATAATTAAGGATTTAATCAAACACTTTTATATATCTAAATACTAATTTTAAGGCAACAACAATATGGACTTAACTAATGAAGATCAAATTAACCCTTCTAAAATAATGCAAATCGGAATGGGGTTTTGGGCATCAAAAATCCTACTCACAGCAGTAAACATGGAACTTTTCACTTATTTGGCACAAGGTGAATTAGGAGGCCAAGATATTAAAGAAAAATTGAAGTTACATGACCGAGGACTATACGACTTTCTTGATGCATTGGTCGCTCTGGGCTTCTTAAAAAGAAGTGGACTAAAAGAAACGGCTATGTATCGCAATTCGGAAGATGCACAAGTATTCTTAGATAAAAACAAGGCAAGTTATATGGGTGGTATTTTAGAAATGGCTAACAATAGATTATATCCTTTTTGGAACGACTTGGAAGAGGGACTAAAAACAGGAGCTCCGCAAAACGAAACCAAATCAGGTGGAAAATCTGTGTTTGAAGCGATCTATGCCAATGAAGATAGTCTTCGAGAATTCATACATAGCATGGGAGGTGTTCAAGCTGGTAATTTCATGAAACTTGCTCATGATTTTGATTTTTCGAAATATAATACACTTTGTGATGTTGGTGGCTCAGGCGCCAATCTTTCGATACAAATTGCAAAAAACAACAACCATATGAAGTGTATTTCTTTTGACCTCCCTCCAGTTGGCCCAATTGCGAAAGAAAATGTGGGTAATTTGGGGTTAAGTGATAGAATAGAGATCTGTTCAGGAGATTTTTTTGCAGATGAATTACCCCGTGTAGATGTCATAACCATGGGGAATATTCTTCACGATTGGGGTTCTGAAGACAAATTAATACTAATAAAAAAAGCCTATGAAGCCTTACCAATGGGAGGAGCGCTTATTGTTATTGAAAATATTATTGATGACGAAAGAAATAAGAATGCTTTCGGTTTAATGATGTCACTAAATATGACACTCGAAACAGATCATGGTTTTGATTTTACAGCTTCAGATTTTAATCAATGGGCAAAAGAAGCAGGGTTTAGCAGAACGAATGTGATGCCTTTAACCGGCCCATCAAGTGCTGTTATCGCTATCAAGTAAATAATGTTAGCTTTCATCCTAATCAACCCCCGCTACTTTTGTAATTGTATAGTGCGGAAAAATGGTGCCGGGAAAACGAAAAGTAAAAAGAGTACTATTAAATCACTGTTTTCGAAAAGTCCTCTAAAACAGTTTCTTTTTGGGGCCGTTTTTTGGGACGTTGGTTTCTGCAACAAGGTCTGTTTATATTTATTTCCGCCCTTCGTCTAAATTTATTTTAGATCATTTATTAAATATTCATTTTTAGACAAATTTTAAAGACATCCTTGTCTATCGTCAATAAATAGTGAAATCTATTTTACTAAAACTTATTAAAAATGAATAATAAAAGAAAACATAATAACATCATTTTCATAGTAGTGATTAGTTTATCACTATACATATCACCTACTCTCGCTCAAACTAAAAGCAAACCGAATGTAATTATTATGTATACCGATGATCAGGGTGCAATTGATTTAGGTTGCTATGGCGCAACAGATATTTACACTCCAAATTTAGACCAACTTGCAAAAGATGGTACACGGTTTACCCAGGCTTATGTTGCAGCACCTGTTTGCGCTCCATCAAGAGCCGCATTGCTTACAGGTAAATATCCGCAAAATGCAGGCGTGTCAAGAAATACTTCTGCCAGTCCTGGTTCACATGGCCTACCTAAAGGGCAGCTCACAATTGCCAAACTTTTCAAAGAAAACGGTTATAGTACAGGTCATATTGGAAAATGGCATTTAGGAATGAGTGAAGAAAGCAGTCCTAATTCTCAAGGTTTCGAGTATTCATTTGGTCATTTACGAGGTTGTATAGATAATTATTCCCACTACTTTTATTGGGAAGGCCCAAACATTCATGATTTATACGAAAATGGAAAAGAAGTGTTTTATGAAGGACAATACTTCCCAGATTTAGCCTCAAATAAAGCATTGCAATTTGTGGAAGATAATGAAGAGCAGCCCTTTTTTATGTACTACGCGATTAATATGCCGCATTATCCATATCAGCCAACACAAAAATGGAGAGAATATTATAAAAATACAGAAAAACCAAGAGGTGATTATGCAGCGTTTATTTCGACAATTGATGAAAGAATAGGATTTTTAATTGATAAATTAGATGAGTTAGGGATTCGTGAAAACACAATTATTGTATATCAATCAGATAATGGATATTCCACTGAAGTACGTGCTTTTGGTGGTGGTGGTAATTCAGGTCCGTATAGAGGGGCGAAAAGCAGTCTTTTTGAAGGCGGAATTAGGCTCCCTACTATTATAAATTGGAAAAACCACCTACCTAGCAATGTTGTAAGTGATCAGTTTTTAGTAAATATGGATTGGATGCCAACTTTGGCTCAATTATGTAATTTAAAAGATATACCAGATGATATTGATGGTTTAGATCTTTCTTTTATGATTAAAAATCCAGATACAAAATCTCCAAGAACAAGCGCATTTTGGAAATATGGCAACCAATGGGTGGTAAGAAAAGGGAAATGGAAACTAATTGGATACCCAAAAGACACCTCAAATAAAGGTAAATTAGATTTAGAAAATGATGCATTGTTCCTTTCTGATTTAAGTACAGATGTCTCTGAAATGAACAATCTGGCGTATCAATATCCCGAAATTGTAAAAGAACTGATTGCTGATTTTATTGCTTGGGAACATGGCTCTGTAAATGATATTCCTAATAAGATTAAAACAATCTCCCATATTGGAACCGAAGGCGTAATATCAGCCAAAAGTCAATTACACTCTAAATATAAAAATATAGAAGTTCTTTTAGATGGTAAACTTGGTTATCCAGATTATACCACTGGACAATGGATTGGACAAGAAGGCAAGGATTTAGAATTTATTATAGACTTAAAAAAAGCTAAAAATATTTCTCAAGTTGAATTAAACTATCTGTCATCCACTGGAAATTGGATTTTCCCTCCAGCCTCTTTTGAAGTTAGTTTTTCAAACGACGGTAAAATATTTAATCATTCAAAAAAAACTAAAATTTCACAACAAAAAAGCCAAGATTATATTGACGTTTCCACACTAACGTTTAATAGAAATAGTAGGTATGTGAAAATTATTGTAGAGGGAATTGGTAATTGTCCTGCCAATCATCCAGGTGCAGGAAATCCCGCCTGGTTTTTTATAGATGAAATTATTATCAAATAAAAAAAATACAATGTAACGTATGAAATTCAACCTATCAATACTATCACTTATTACTACACTGGGATTATCTTCCTGCAACGAGCCTCTGCAAGACAACCTTATTCAAAAACCAAATATCATATTAATTATGACGGATGACCAAGGTTGGTATGATGTTGGTTTTAACGGGAATGATGAAATAAAAACTCCAAACTTAGATTCACTAGCATCAGATGGTGTCATTTTCGATAGATTTTATTCGGCTTCCGCGGTTTGCTCACCAACAAGAGCTAGTTTAATTACAGGAAGAAATCCTCTTAGAATGAATATTCCGAATGCTAATAAGGGGCATATGAAAGATGAAGAAATCACAATACCTGAACTCTTGAAAAAAGAAGGGTATATGACTAGTCATTTTGGGAAATGGCACTTAGGAACCCTTACAAAATCCGAACTAGATGCTAATAGAGGTGGAAGGCCAGAATACGATAAAGAATATACGATTCCAACTGAACATGGTTACGACCATTTTTTTAGCACCGAATCAAAAGTACCTACCTACGACCCTATGGTGTATCCTGCTAATTTTAGGGAAGGAGAAAGTAAAAGATTTGGATGGAGGGCTGTCAAAAATAGTGATTCAACTAAGGCTTATGGAACAGCATACTGGATGGGGGAAAATCAAAAAGAAATAACTAATTTAAAAGGTGATGATTCTCGTATCATAATGGATAGGGTAATTCCATTCATTGAAAATTCACAAAAAGAAGAGAAACCATTCTTTTCAACAATTTGGTTTCATACACCACATTTACCTGTGGTTAGTGATAGTATTCATCGTAGTGTTTATAAAGATTTGGACCTCGAAAAGCAAGTGTATTATGGCACTATTTCTGCAATGGATGAACAAATTGGAAGATTGTGGAAAAAACTAGAAGAGTTAGATATACAAGAAGAAACTATAATTTTCTTTTGTAGTGATAATGGTCCGGAGAGAGCAACACCTGGTAGTGCTGGCATTTTTAGAGAACGCAAAAGGAGTTTATATGAAGGAGGCGTTAGAGTACCTGCTTTTGTTGTTTGGAAGAATCATTTGGAAGGGGGTAGAAGAATTAATTTTCCTGCTGTCACTTCAGACTATCTGCCAACAATACTTGACATTCTAGATGAAGAATATCCT
>CAZDOW010000087.1:0-14483 GCA_964507115.1 uncultured Maribacter sp. | reverse complement strand
CGTCAGTTTTGGTTAATGCATGTGATGTTCGCCCGGATAGTTTAAAGCTTATGATGGTTCTGGCGACTTCCTGTATCCAATGCGCCATTTTATACTTTTTCTTTGACTCTATTAGGCTGGTTTCCAAACCCTTTTCTATGGTATATTTAAACACGATATAAATCAATGCCAACAATAATATTCCGTAGGCTATGAAAAAAGGATGATAAAGCGAAAGCAGCAACAGGCCAAAAATAATTTGTAATAGTGCAGCGGGGAAATCCAAAAGTAATTTGGAGATTCCTTTTTGGATATTGAGTACATCAAAAAACCGATTAGCCAGCTCAGGTGGATAGTTGTTATACAGTGCACTCATTTTTATTTTGGGAAAACGGTAGGCAAATTCAAAGGAAGCCCTAGTGTAAATCTTTTGTTGTACGTTTTCAATGATACGCATCTGCATGAGTTGTAAAACTCCTACGAATGCGACACCCAATGTTACTAGAATTACCAAAACAATCCATGAAGTACTTACCTGCGCTCCTTGGATTAAGTTGATTATGGCCTGAATACCCAATGGTAGGGAAAGACTTACAAGTCCTGCAAAAATTGCATAATAAAATACTTGTAAAACATCGCGCTTGTCCAAACGCAATAATCCGATAAGCCGCTGCCAAGCGGTTAAAACATTTTTTGACATTTTCTTTAGGATTTAAGGACGGAGAAAACCAGATTTGAAAAATAATTTCCCAGATCGTCATTGCCTCTACAATCCGTTAAAGAGCTAAAATGGTTCTTTAAAAAATGTTGATGCAATGAACCTTCTAATATGGTACTGGCCAAACTAGAGGGGTATTGATAATTTGGATCTAAATTCTTTATCATATCCTTTAAACGGTTTACCAACCTTTGATAAATAACAAAATAACCTTCCTTATTTTCCGCATCTACCTCCTTTGTAAGGTAAGATTTGGAATATTCATTGATGACTATTTTATTCAAAAGTACTTCATTTATGTGGGAAAAGGCATTGTCTTCTGCGGTAGTTTTGGTAACTATTTCCACTGCTGCAGCTAATTTTTCCCGCTCATCTTTTATACCATTCGTTGCAAAAACCAATTGATATTCCAACCATCCCCAATACCATGATGTTAAGTAAAGAAGTAATTTATGCTTATTTTCAAAATACCTATAAATAGAGCTTTCGTTCGATCCTATTTTGGCCCCTAATTTCTTAAATGTAAAACTTTCAAAACCCATCTCATCTATCATAAGAATACTGTTCTGAATAATTCTTCTCCCTAGGTCCGAAGACTCGGGATCTTTCACATATATTTTCTCATTGATACTAATTTTCACGGATTGTAGCAAATGCTCCATGTTGTTTGATTTTGGATTAGCAACAAATATAATAGTATTACTACTATTATATGATAGTTTAACTAATTATTAACGACAGAAATACATTTAACGGTATAGATAGTATTAAATTTATATCCCGTTAATTTTAAATTTGTATGCTTATGAAAAATGTATTTATGCTCATCATTCTGATTCTTACCCCATGGTTAGCTCAGGCACAGGGAATGTTCCATCTTTCATTCGAACACAACCAAAGCACTGTGAATACTGCTATGGATGATAGTGAAATAAGTTTACCTAATAAGGGGTCTACCGTAATAGTAGGTGGTTTAAATGATTTGGACGGTATGGGAAATTATCTAAATGTTTACGGGAGTAAACTTATAGTAGATAGTCTAGATATAGCATCTGACGGTACTCAAAATATTGTATTCAGAAGGGAAGATGGGAATAACTTCTTTAACCGCTATCCTACCATGAAGGCAAAACTTACACCTGTTAACCATATTGCAACAGACCAAAATAACCCATAAGTATATACGTTAATCGTAAATATAAATAATCATGAGAAATTTAGTTTTTTATGTAGCCTTTATAGCGGCAGGACTACTACAGGCACAGGAACAAAAAGATACAATTGTCAAAGGAGATATCTTGATATTGAGCCAACCCTTAGGTTCCTCCTATTCTCATATAGAGTTCCCCAAGAAAAATATCATTATAAAACGTGGTGCAATCGCTAATTTTAACAATTTAATAGGGCAGAAACTGGTTGTGGACCAAATTATTTTGTTTGAAGATGGTACGACAGAGGCAATTCTAAAAAGAAAAGACGGGAAAAACTTTTTCAGATTTTTTCCAAAGGTAAAATCCAATTTAGATAAGGCAGTTGCCACAGGAGAGTTAAAAATTCCAAAGAGAAAAAATCAGATAGCCAAAAATTAAAGTTTATCGGTCTCCCTTTGACGCTATTTCGTTTGGCAATAATTTATCCAAGAAAACGAAATCAGTATTTTTTAAAAAAAACAAATGATATTAGCACACATTATAGCTGCCAACCGGAAACAGGCTCTTGAAATAATTCATTTACTAATGGATGAAAACCTATTACTGCAAGCTGCTGTATCCGAAAAAACAATCTACCAGAAAAAAACCGCAAATGGTGAATTAGTTCGTGAAAACCGAACATTGATTATTGGCAAAACTAAAGCACTACTTTTTACTACGATAAATGATGTGCTCAAAAGAAATTTCAAGGAAGATATGCCCATGCTATATTCTGTTCCTATCGTTTATATGGATGAGGAGCTAGCTGCCATGCTTAGGGAGAATACGGCAAAAGTATAGCATCTCTAACTAACAGTATGGAACCAACTGAAATGCTCCGAAATAATACGTTCTTTTTCTAATTTCACATACTCCAAAAAAGCACTTGCCGCAGGTGATAATTTTTTAGATCTAAGCCACACTAAATTCCAAGTTGTACTTAACGGTAAGCCTTCTACATCAATTATCTGTAAATCTTTATTCAATAGCTCGTTCTTTATCCCAATAAGAGGCATAATCGAATAACCCAAACCTGACATTACCGCCTGCTTTACCGCTTCATTGGAGGTTAGTTCAATTTTTTTTGATGTTGGCAACTTATTCTCCCTAATAAAGCCTTCCATAGCACTTCTGGTTGCTGAACCTTGCTCTCTGTAAATTAACGGTAACCCCTCAAAAGTGCTTTTATTTATCTTATTTTTAATTTTGTGTTTGGTACTTCCTACCAACAAAAGTTTGTTCTCCATAAGCTCCACACAATCTATTTTTAAGTGCTCTGGCAGCACCGAAACTAACGCAAAATCTACTTCGTTCTGTTCAAGTGCCTTTACCACCTTGGACTTATTGGTAACATCCATGGAAAGCTCAACTCCACTGTTAGTATTTATGAAATCGCTTAAAAAAAAAGGCATTACGTATTGTCCTGTAGACACAATGGATATTTTAAGCCTACCGAATAAGCTACCTTCATATGCTAAAGACTTATAATTAATAGCATAGACTTGGTCTATAATTCTTTCAGCAGCCTCCGCAATTTCTTTTCCAAAGTCTGTTACATAAAGCTTTCTCCCTACCACCTCAGTTAAAGGAATGGAGAACTGATCCTGAAAATTTTTTAATTGAATCGACACCGCTGGCTGAGTCAAAAATAGTTCCTCGGCAGCTTTTGTAATACTTTGTTTTTCAGTAATTTTTAAAAAAACCTTTAGTTGGTGCAATGTATAATTCATAAATAAATCTTATGTATTTGATAATAAATATAAATAAAAATTAATGACTAATGCTTTGTATCTTCAAAAAAGAGCGATTTAATTAAATGCAAAAAGATTATGAAAAAGAAAATTTTCACTTTACTCCTAACTTCTATTATTTTTTTCCAGCTACAAAGCCAGAAACAAAGCGAATTTTTAGATATGAATATTCCTTTGGATTTGAAACTGGACTACGAAACTAAACAAAGCAATAGTCCAGAGGACAAAAGTTTAAACATCTCAAAACTGTTTCTGGTCATAGAATTCATATTTGAACAAAAATTAGATGAGGAAACTTCGAACACTACAAAACAGTTCAAATATCTAAGTACGCTACACATTACGGATTTCACCACGTCAACCCTAAACCAAGACATATCGAAAACAGCTTTGATATCCACTTTAACGTTTAACCATGAAACAGAAAACACATTTTTTTCATGGTTAAATCCAATTTCAACCGTTTCTAGAAATCTTCACAATGCGCAGTACATTCCAAAAGGTTTTGGACCCGCAATAAGAATATGACGTCAACTTAACCAAGAAACATTATATATATTAATACCTTTCATAGTTAATATTAATAAAAATTTATTGATTATTAATACCAACTTTGTAACTTAATCCTCTAATAAGAATAAGTGCACTTATGAAGACAGAAGGAATGAAAGTTAAGCCCAATAAGATACAGAAAATTCAATTAGTTGATGGGGACTTTACCGTTTCAGAAGCATCTGATGTTGTAATGTTACTTATTGACGAAAAGATAAATTTCCATAAGTTGCAGAGACTATCCCTAAGCGAAGGTTTTTCCGGTGCGGACACAAACTATCCAGATGGTAGAATTGGTGAATTGGAGCACGAAAAATCAATAGCAAAAGCTTTTTTTACTAAAGTTCGAAAAACGGGTGCTACTATCAAAATAAATGGAACTCTTGAAATTTCTTTAAGCAAATAAAAACGCAGTGTTTGCTACTTTTGTTTTAGGCAAACTAGCCGTCTGTAGGATAAATTAGCATTACGTGCTGATTAAAAACCCTATTCTTGAGTTATAATCAGCGCTATATAATAGTTCTCTTATAAACTAGGATTAACCTATTTTATGATTATATTTTGTTTTTTAGTGAAAGCCCATAAGTTCACGATTGTAAAGTTGCTTTTTTAATCTTCAATACTAATGATTTTAGCTCAAAAGCTAGCAATAGGGCTAGGCAGTGATGAGATTGGCTGACACCTTCCCTTTTAATTTTACTAATTGGAGTACCGCTTCATCTATTTGTTGCGCGACCATTCTAAGCTATTAAACTATCTTTAAGCAACTAATGTCAAAACATGAAGAAAAATAGATGTGGATGGTGCGAGGGCAATGCACTTTACGAAGCCTACCATGATCAAGAATGGGGTGTTCCAATAAAGGATGACGCCACTATTTTTGAATTTTTAATCTTGGAGACTTTTCAAGCAGGACTCAGTTGGATTACCGTCCTCAAAAAAAGAGAAAATTTCAGGGCTGCGCTCGATAATTTTGACCACCACAAAATTGCCTTATACCAACAATCTAAAATTGACAACTTGTTGCAAGATTCCGGTATTATAAGAAACCGTTTAAAGATAAAAGCCACAGTTTCTAATGCAAATGCGTTTATAGAAATCCAAAAGGAACATGGAAGTTTCAGTAACTATATCTGGGGTTTCGTAAACCACAAACCCATTAAGAACGCTATCGTCAACTATAAGCAAGCGCCAGCTAATACCCCACTGTCAGATACTATAAGTAAAGACCTAAAAAAAAAGGGGTTCAAGTTTGTAGGGAGTACCGTCATCTACGCACATATGCAAGCTACTGGAATGGTGAACGATCACGAAACCCATTGTTTTCGATATAACGAAGTATAACCTATGCTCAAAACTAAATGAAAGCTAGATTCTATGTTTTCTTTATCCTTACGCTGAGTGCAAACCATATGTTTGCACAACATAAATATGAGCGAGAATTCCGTATCAAAAAATCACAAATGCCCATTGAAGCACTACAACTGCTTGATACAAATTTAGAGGGTGCCAAACGCCTAAAATTTTATAAGGAAATAGATAGTACCAAAAATAGTTATGAGGCAAAATTCAAAAAAGGTAAACTTTGGTACAGTATAGCATTTGATGTTGCAGGCAAGCCTGAGGATGTTGAAATCACAATACAAACCTTAGATATCTCTTCCGATATCTTTAGCAATATCAAAAATTATTTTAGCAACACCTTTGAGAAACATCGCATAAAGAAAATACAACAACAATATCCTACATCAGAAACAGAAAGCTTAAAACAAATCCTTAGCTATGCCTTTCAAAATATGCTTATACCCACAGTAAATTACGAAATCGTAGTTGCAGGTAAAAACGATAAAAATTATTTAGAATACGAGATTCTTTTTGATGCCCAAGGCAAGTTTAAACATAGTAGGGAACGGTTACCTCCTAATTATGACCATGTGCTCTATTAGTATACACGACTAATTTCTTTTTTGTCTTCTTTGCGCTTCCTTTTTAAATCAGCCACAAGATAACCTTACGCGGTATTGAGAACCTATTTACAGCTATGAACTACAAAGTTAAGGACAACTACAAGCTTATTTTTGCGCTTGTAAAACGGATTTTTATTTATCACTTTTCCGATACGGGTTTTGCCACATGGCAACTGGATGTGGTTCTTTCGGATTATAAAATCAAGGACAATCAAAATCTTGCTTTTGGCATCCAATATCGATTTTGGACACTTTTTGACGACATTGAAAGCAACGAATTAAGACTTACACAACAGTATAATAGTGCCAAGAGAAAAGTAATTGTTAGACTAGGTAGCCAATTTAGATAAGAACAACGTATTACCGATGCCCCTACCATACATAGACTCTGATATAGTTTCGTCGTTGATTTAACTTTACAAGGCGAAGAGCTGGGCGTTGGGGAAGCTTATTTTGTGCTTTCCACGGAATTCTTGTGAAGTGTTACTAATAAAGCCCTGCCGGAATATGACCAAAAAGTTGATGCACAAATAGGATGGTTGCTAAACACGAATATAAAACTTCAATTAGGCACACAATTCCGTGCAGAAAACTATACCCATGAAACAGAATATGTGTTCTTTCTATTCTCTGCTTTAATCTTGACCCTTTAACAAGTTAATAAATTCTTTTCGTGGAATTTCCTTCGCCCCTAAACTAGACAAATGATCTGTATATAATTGACAATCTATAATACGATAGTTTTTTTCTTGAAGTTCCTCTGCAAGTTTTATGAATGCGAACTTAGAAGCATTGGGTGTTAAACTAAACATACTTTCCCCACAAAAAATAGCACCCAAATCTACCCCATACAAGCCACCTACCAAAATATCATCTTGCCATACCTCATAGGATTTAGCGATTCCCTTTTTATGCAGTTCGGAGTAGGCTTTTCTTATTTTTTGAGTAATCCATGTACCTTCTTGGTCTTCACGTGGCACTGTAGCACAGTGTTCAACAACTGCTTCAAAGCATGTATTCTTTGTTAATTTAAATTGATCATCTCTTATGATCTTAGCCATACTTTTAGAAACCTTTATATTTTCCGGGAATAGTACCATACGCGGGTCAGGGCTCCACCATAATATCAGAGAATCGTCGTTGAACCAGGGAAAAATACCGTTCTGGTAAGCCAATAACAATCGCTCCGGGGAAAGATCTCCCCCAACAGCTAAAAGCCCTTCTTCATTAGCTTTCTCTACATCTGGGAATACCAATTTGTCCGATAGAAAAGCTATAGCGTTTTTAATATATTCTGCTCCCAAAAAGTTTTATTTACCAAATTAACTAAAGGCTAAAAAACAAAAAACTTGTTCAACCTTTTAAGCCAAACAAGTTTATTAATTCTTATTCTTACGAGATAGTTGTGAATAAAACTATCTAATTGATCTAGGCCCTAATTTTAAAAGGGAAGGTCATCGTGATCTTCCTCGTTTAAATTGTCAGCAGGTTCAAATGCTTCCATTGGAGGAACTGGAGGCATCCCGGCGGCTGGTGCCTGTTGTTGCTGAACGCTTTCTATACGCCAACCTTGTATGGAGTTGAAATACTTAACCTCTCCCTGTGGATTCGTCCATTCTCGTCCTTTAACATTGATTCCTACTTTTACATCTTGCCCTACGCCACAATTATTCAGTAAATCACATTTATCCTGAACAAACTCTACTAAAATATGCTGTGGGTATTGTTCATCTGTAGTGATGACCAATTCTCTTTTCCTAAATCCGTTGTTACCAAAAGTTTTGGTTTCTCCAACTAACTTTACTTTTCCTTCTATTTCCATCTTAAAAGCTCTTTTAAACAATAAAAATCAAAAATACGTAAAATGATGCTGTAATAAAACTAACACGATGGAATACAACACAACAATTATTTGCATTTTAGGTTATCTTTAGTAACACAAAACATTTGGATGAAATTTAATCCTAAAAGCAAGACCTCTAATATTTTTCTTCTTATTGGTTCCTTTATCGTGGTTAGCCTTATTCTTTGGAACACCAATAGTTTTTTTAAAACCTTTAAGGAGGAGGAGCGTTTGAAAATGGAGATTTGGGCCACTGCCCAATCCGAGTTTTTACAATCCTCAGAAAATGTTGAATTGGGAAACCTGCATTTGCGTGTATTTCAAAACAACACGTCTACCCCCATGATCTTAATCAATAAGGATAGTTCTATCAGGGTAAATAATATACCTAGTGAAAAGGTGGCAGATTCTGTCTATATCCAAAAAAAATTAAAGGAATTCCAAAGTGAGAATACTCCAATTTCTGTTGACCAGCAAGGCGAGCATTTAGCTACGCTCTACTATGGTAATTCCGATGTGTTGAACAAATTAAAATACTACCCCATTGCCCTTCTTTTAATAATTTTTCTTTTCGGTGCCGTTATTTATTTTCTATTCAAAACCAACAAATCCTCCGAGCAGAACAAATTATGGGCAGGAATGGCAAAGGAAACAGCACATCAGATTGGTACCCCTCTATCCTCCTTAATGGGATGGAATGAATTACTAAAGACAGAAGATATAAACCCGGACATAACCAAAGAGATAGAAAAAGATATTGATAGACTACTAACGATTACAGAACGTTTCTCCAAAATTGGATCACTTCCCAAACTAGATAAAGCAGATATCGTTGACGAAACAGAAAAAGCCTACGAGTATTTAAAAAGAAGAAGTTCCAAGCTTATTCATTTTTCCTTTTCTAGTCAAATAGAAACCCTTCCAGTGCTCCTAAATAGTTCTTTATATAATTGGACAATAGAAAATTTAGTTAAAAATGGAATTGACGCTATGCGAGGAAAAGGCAGTATTGCCATTGAAATCGTACCGGATGGCAAATTCGTAAATATCCTAATTGCTGATACTGGCCAAGGCATCTCTAAAAGCAACTTTACAACCATCTTTGACCCAGGTGTAACCACAAAAAAAAGAGGCTGGGGTTTAGGACTATCACTTGTTAAAAGAATAGTAGAAGAGTACCATAATGGAAAAATAAAAGTACTTTCATCTGGTAAAGAAGGTACCATTATGCAAATTTCCCTTAAAGTAGCACACTAATTATGGCAAAAGAAAAGTTAGTTGTTATCCAGGAGGCAACATTGAACAACAATTGCCCCGAGTGTTTTAACCAAGATTTAAAGCTTACTTTTTTTCAAAAACACACATATGGTCGTTTTTTTCATAAAACTACCCCTGAGGTTTCTAATAAACTAGTGTGCAACAAATGTAAATCGTCTATCTATCCTGTAAGTTGGACAGAGGATATAGAGCGAATGTTCAACTATTACCAAAAAACTGTAGTTCCAGAGAAGAAATCTTCTAAACCCACAGTATTCTTTTTTGTAAGTATGCTCTTGATGATAGCTTTGATTGCTGGGGCAATCTATATTTTCCTGTTGGGGCCTATTGAATTTTAGAACGAATACTGGCTGCGACCGTTTCAAATTCTTCGTGTGTTAACTTCGCCTTATGCATAAAAGTAGCGTCTTGCATACTGTTCAAAGGAATTAAATGCACATGTGCATGAGGAACTTCTAACCCTATAACAGAAATTCCTACTCGTTTACAGTCTATGGCCTGGCCTATAGCTTTGCCAATTTTCCTTGAAAAAGTCATTAATGCTATAAAATGCTCCTGCTCCATATCCAGTATCTTGTCAACTTCCATTTTAGGAATACATAACGTATGTCCCTTAGCATTAGGGTTAATGTCTAAAAATGCTAAAAAGAGATTATCCTCAGCAATTTTGTAACAAGGTATTTCTCCGTTAATTATTTTAGTGAATATAGTTGGCATAACCTTGTGCTATTTAAAATAAAAAATCCCATTCGTTAGGAATGAGATTAAATATAACAAATTACAGTTTGTTATTCTCTTGTGATTTCTATTATCTCTAATTTTAGAGTACCATTGGGAACCGCTATTTCGGCAATTTCTCCTACTTTTTTACCCAACAAACCTCTTCCTATAGGAGAACTAACAGATATTTTACCGGTTTTAATATCCGATTCACTTTCTGCTACCAGCTTATACTTCATCTCCATACCGTTATTCTGGTTTTTCAGTTTTACGATCGATAAAACTAGTGCCTTGGAAGTATCCAACTGAGATTCATCAATTAGGCGTGCATTAGCAAGAGTACCCTCCATTTTGGAAATTTTCATTTCCAATAAACCTTGCGCCTCTTTTGCTGCATCATATTCTGCATTCTCTGAGAGATCTCCCTTATCGCGGGCCTCAGCAATGGCCTGTGATGCCTTAGGGCGCTCAATATCCCTAAGCTGGTTTACTTCGTCCTTTAACCTTTTAAGTCCCTCCGCGGTGTAGTAAGATACGTTACTCATAACATCGTCGTTTAATAAATAGCAAAATCCTCTGCATATGCCCTATTTAAAGGCTTTTTTAGAGAGGATTTAACGCAAAGATACATATTTTTTATGCATTTTTGTTTAAGTTTTCTTAAAACCACACTTTCAAATGAAACGAATTTTCCTACTGGTTCTGCTATCAATTTCTATTGCTTGTTCCGACGACCGCACCAATAGAAATCCTTATTTACAGGAGGTAGGTTTTCGTTTTGATGTAAACCTTAACCTTCCGTTATATAGCCCACTTACAAATACTGGCAGCGCCATACTAGTAAAGTCTGATGGTGTAGGTACGCGTGGTGTGTTCGTCATCAATACCGGCTTTAACCAATTCCGTGCTTTTGAGGCAAGTTGTCCTAATCATGTGCCTAATAATTGCTCTACCATGGATTTTACAGGTCAGGTAGCCACATGTTCTTGTGAGGAATATGAGTACAGCTTGTTTACGGGGCAACAGTTAAACAGACCTAATGATGGTAACCGGTATTATGATATGCTAGAATACAGGGCAAATTTTAGTGGGAATTCGGTAATCATCTCAAATTAAACCAATCCAGATAGCACTACATCCTCAAAGTTAAAAGGCTGCTCCTCAAGCTTATTTTCCAGTAACCAGTCCAAGTACTGATTTACTTTCTGTTTTTCCAAGACACCCCAGTTATCCATATTGCCATAGAAAGGGGATGAGAATATTTGACTTTGCACCAAATCTATGTTTAGATCCTGTTCCGCTACGTGGGATGCAAAGCACTCCACTGCCTCGGACGGATTATCTTGGGCATACAAATACCCTTTTTTAGTCGCTTCCAAAAAATGGGCATAACCACGTGCTCGTTTAGCAACACCTTTTTTACTAGTCATAATGATTGGGGAATAACCGTAAGGAATACCATAATCTGCCATTTTAAAAAGGTTTAAATCAATTCCTTCATTTTCGGCCTGTATGCCTTCCCAATTTCTAAATATCCAAGTCGCATCAGACTTTCCCTTAATGATAGTATTCCAAATACCTAGTTTTTCTGGATTTACTATTTTAAAATCGCCTTTACCTCCATCGTTTTTAATCATCTGCCTCACAATTTCATCTTCATACCGAGCCTGATACGAAGCATACATTTTACCATCCAAATCAGCTGGACTTGTAATTCCATTGCTAGACAAACTTGCAATAGCACTTAGGTCTTCTTGAAAAATTGTGGCGATCACAACTGCATCAAACGCATTGGTTTTGGTTCTATAGCTAACCACACTTTCAAATGGGCAAAGCGCCATATCTACCTGTCCTAATTCAACTTTCTTTGCCGGAGTAGTACTGTAATTATCAGTATCTGGAGTTTCAATGATAACCTCAAGCCCCATCTCTAAATAATATCCTTTCTCTTTAGCCACGTAAAAACCAGTATGGTTGGTATTTGCGGTCCAATCCAATGCAATCTTAAATTTCTCCATGTCTTTGTTTTTTAGATTAAAACTATACTGAAAATATACGCTAGCCTTGTTGTATTTTCTTCTTCACTTCCAAAAATCAAAAAAGAAAAACACACTACAGGAAACAAGGTGTATACATTCAAAACTCTTGATAGATAAAAAATATGGCAACTCTGTTTATCACAGTCTAAAATAACCCTACAGTACGTGTTGGTTCAAAATCTTGTAGCGTTCCCTTACCTCTTAAAAGTTAACAGTAGCACCTAATAAAAAATTAGTGCCCGCTTGGGGATAATATCCCGCACCTTCCTCGGTAGTTATCGTTCCTGGATTTGAAAAATCATCATCAAAAGTGAAGAAATATCCATTAGATTCAAATTTTGCGTTGAATATATTATTTACCAAGCCAGAAAATACGATGCTCTTTAAAAAACCATCGCATCTTAATTCATATTGTAGATTAAAGTCGGTTTGGGTATAGGCATCCAATACAGAACTGTCCGCATCTATATTACCCATATATTGTTTACCTACATATTTAGATAACAACGAAACCTGAAAATTAGTAATAGGACTATAGACGAATATATTACCTAAAACCACATTGGGCGAAAAAGCAATATTAGTATTACCTAAATCCTGCAAAGCCCCATCTCTTTGAAAAACAAAATTTCTATTCTGATTGGCACTCAAGGCTACATTGGGACGCAAAGCGAATTTCTCCCCAAGGCTAATATTTGCATCTATTTCTAACCCTAATCGGTAACTATCTCCCACATTTTCACGCAAAGGAGCACCAACATCATTTAATTCCCCGGTAAGCACCAACTGATCTTGGTATTGCATGAAATAGATGTTCGTACTCACTTGGACACTAGGGGAAACATAGCGCCAACCTAGCTCATAATCCTCTAATCTTTCCGGTTTTGGGTCCCCGCTTTCATAATCGTTTCTATTGGGCTCCCTGTTGGCAATGGCATATGAAAAATAGAAGTTGTTATTTCGATTTAAATCGTAGGTAAGACCTGCCTTAGGGTTAAAGAAGTTAAAAGTGTCATCTACCAAACCTGTCTCTTCTCCATTTGCTTTGTAACTCACGGTCCTGTATTGTAAATCTCCATAGAGCGACCATTGCTCATCTAGCTGGTAGTTGGCCTTGGTGTAAAAATTGAAATCCGTTTTTGTGGAAGTGTCATCATAATAGCGATCTTTGTAGTCGCTATCACTAGCAAAGCGTGCCCAAATAACCTCGCCAAAATGGTCACCTTCATAACGGTTCCAGCCACCGCCCATGATAAGGTCTAATTTATCTTTGCTGTAATTAGCTGAAAATACGGTGCCATAAAAATTATTGTCCAGCCAACGTCTGCGTATTAGGTCTGTAGTATTTACCTCAGCACCAGCTACCGTAAGGGGCTGAAAACCATAGGTTGCAAAATCATCATCCTCTCGAAACTGCTCAAAATAACCTCTCCCTCTGGTATAATGTAAGGCGATGTTGGTGCTCCAAAATTCGGATATTTGCTCGTTCCACAGCAATTGAGCGTGGTCTTGCTTATAGTTATCTGCCTCATTGTCATAGAATTGAGTGGCTCCGTTTTCATCCGTGTAAATTCCTGATGGATTAAAAGTCCTGTCAGCTTGCAAGGTTTCAGCATCAATGCCGTACCATGCTTGATAGGTGATTTCATGTCCCCCAAAAAGCAAGGCCTTTATGACTGTATTGTCATCTTTGTAGGCACCTTGCAGAAAGTAGGAATCCATATCGGCGCGTGCTCTATCAATGTATCCATCCGAATTTATCTTGGACAAACGGCCAGAGATTTCAATATGGTCATTGAGCATTCCCGTACTGAACTTCATATTATGACGCATCGTATTAAAACTACCAATAGAGGATGAAATTTGACCATAGGCATCTTCGGAAAAACCGTCGGTCAACAAGTTTAAACTCGCTCCAAATGCTCCTGCACCATTGGTTGAAGTCCCTACTCCACGCTGCAACTGCAAACTTTCTGTAGAGGATGCAAAATCGGGCATGTTTACCCAGAATGTACCTTGAGATTCGGCATCGTTATATGGAATACCATTTATGGTAACGTTTACGCGTGTGGCATCGCTCCCTCGCACTCTAATACCGGTATATCCAATTCCCGCACCAGCATCCGAAGTGGTGACCACAGAAGGCAAAAAATTCATTAAGATAGGAATGTCCTGTCCCAAATTTCGGGGTTTAATCTCTTCCTTGGTAAGGTTGGAGAATGTAACAGGAGATGCTTTTGTAACTCTAATAGCGGAGACAAAAACCTCATCCAGTTCCACTTTTTTGCCTTCTAAAGAATCGGTTGGTTGTTGTTGAGCCCTAAGACCCATAGTCAGCGCAAGAAATGCTGCAGTTGTAAAAATAGATAGCTTCATTCGTACTAAACTTTAGTTACGAATAAAAGGGGCAATTATTCTAAGTTAAAAATTGAATTTCGTTGCTCTC
>CAZDOW010000086.1:0-14678 GCA_964507115.1 uncultured Maribacter sp. | reverse complement strand
CCAAAGTTACCTTGGCCATCTATCAACATATATCTAAGACTCCATTCTTGTGCCATACGCACCATGGCATCGTAAACAGAAGTATCTCCATGAGGATGATACTTACCCAAAACCTCACCTACGATACGCGCAGATTTTTTATGGGCACTGCCGCTCCTGACCCCCAGGTCGTGCATTCCGTATAGCACTCGCCTATGTACGGGTTTTAACCCGTCCCTGACATCTGGCAGGGCTCGTGACACTATGACCGACATTGAATAATCAATGTAGGCAGATTTCATTTCATCTTCAATGTTAATAGGAATCAATTTTTCTCCGTCAGCCATTTTAAAATCTGGTTGTTATTTAATTAGTAAAAAAGCATCGCAATATACGTAAAATCAAGCCCTTCAAAGAATAACAAAAAGTATTTATTTAAAACGTTATCAACACTTTTAAATGATAACAAAATACCTTTGTAAATAAGCCAATTCCTTAAAAAAACTTAAATTTTTCGCGATTTAGAATAACTTTAACGAATATAGGAATAGTATTTGCTCCAAAGTAAACAAGATTTAGTAATTTTATAGTTGATAATAGATTTTATGGATGATAATTTTTCACCAAGGGTAAAGGATGTAATTGCCTACAGTAAAGAGGAAGCACTAAGGCTAGGTCATGATTTCATCGGCACCGAGCATTTAATGTTAGGCCTTCTTAGAGATGGTAATGGAAAGGCCATTAGTATCTTGGATGCCTTAGAAGTAGATTTGGATCATTTGCGTAGAAAGGTGGAGATACTTAGTCCATCTAACCCCAATGCAAGTGGAGTTCAAAAAGATAAAAAGAACCTACATCTTACTAGACAAGCGGAACGTGCACTTAAAACCACTTTTTTAGAGGCAAAACTATTTCAAAGCTCCTCTATAAATACCGCACACCTTTTACTTTGTATTCTAAGAAACGAGAACGACCCAACCACCAAGTTGTTGCACAAGCTACAGGTTGATTATGATGGGGTAAAGGAGCAGTTTAAATTTATGATTACCAGCGACGATGATATAGTTGATAGCCCTACCTCCGAATCGTACTCAAACGAATCCGATGAACCGCAGGAGGGAAAGGAAAATACCTTTGGAACTACCTCCGGTCAAAAAGGCGCAAAAAAATCAAAAACCCCGGTTTTAGATAATTTTGGTCGCGATTTAACCCAAATGGCCGAAGAGAACAAGTTGGACCCCGTTGTTGGAAGGGAAAAAGAAATTGAGAGGGTTTCACAAATACTTAGCAGAAGGAAAAAAAATAATCCGTTACTAATCGGAGAACCTGGGGTAGGCAAAAGTGCTATTGCAGAGGGACTTGCACTCCGTATTATAGAGAAAAAAGTATCTAGAATCCTTTACAACAAAAGAGTTGTTACGCTAGATCTAGCTTCTTTAGTAGCTGGAACCAAGTACAGGGGCCAGTTTGAAGAGCGGATGAAGGCCGTTATGAACGAACTGGAAAAGAATGACGATGTTATTCTTTTTATTGATGAAATTCATACAATTGTGGGCGCCGGTGGTGCTACTGGAAGCTTAGATGCTTCCAATATGTTTAAACCAGCATTGGCCCGTGGAGAGATTCAATGTATAGGAGCTACTACCTTAGATGAGTACAGACAATACATTGAGAAAGATGGCGCGTTAGAAAGACGTTTTCAAAAAGTAATCGTTGAGCCTACTACCGTAGAGGAAACCATAGAAATCTTACACAATATTAAAGGGAAGTACGAGGAACACCATAATGTAAACTACACTGATGCTGCCATTGAGGCCTGTGTAAAATTGACGAGTAGGTATATGACAGATAGGTTTCTTCCAGACAAGGCTATTGATGCCTTGGACGAAGCCGGGTCAAGAGTACATATCGTAAATATGGACGTGCCCAAGCAGATATTGGAGCTCGAAAAGAAATTAGAAGACGTAAGAGTACTGAAGAATTCTGTTGTTAAAAAGCAGAAATATGAAGAAGCTGCCAAATTAAGAGATGATGAAAAGAGTCTTGAAAAGGAATTGGCAATTGCCCAAGAACGCTGGGAAGACGATAGTAAATTGAACAAGGAAACAGTTTCCGAGGACAATGTCGCAGACGTCGTTTCCATGATGAGTGGCATACCTGTAAATCGAATTGCTCAAACAGAAAGCAAAAAACTTGCGGAACTTCCTAACCTCATTAAAGCCAATGTAATTGGACAGGATGAAGCAGTGGCTAAGGTTTCCAAAGCCATACAACGTAACAGAGCTGGATTAAAAGATCCTAACAAACCTATTGGTTCCTTTATTTTCTTGGGACAAACTGGTGTTGGTAAAACACAATTAGCCAAAGTAATGGCTAAAGAGCTTTTTGACTCTGAAGACGCACTCATACGTATTGATATGAGTGAATACATGGAGAAATTTGCTATTTCTAGGTTGGTAGGTGCTCCTCCAGGTTACGTAGGTTACGAGGAAGGTGGCCAACTTACCGAAAAGGTGCGCAGAAAGCCCTATTCCGTAATTCTATTAGATGAGGTAGAAAAAGCACATCCGGATGTTTTTAATATGCTGCTACAAGTATTAGATGACGGTTATTTGACAGATAGTCTTGGACGGAAAATTGATTTTAGGAATACCATAATCATAATGACCTCCAATATTGGGGCTAGACAGTTGAAGGATTTTGGACAAGGAGTTGGTTTCGGAACGGGTGCTAGGAAAGAACAGGAGAGTGACTATCAAAAAGGTGTCATAGAGAATGCACTAAAAAAGGCATTTGCACCGGAATTCTTGAATAGGATAGATGATGTCATTGTATTCAACGCATTGGAAAGAGAGCATATTCATCAAATCATAGATATTGAGCTCTCCAAGCTCTTTAAAAGAATCAATGATATTGGGTATGACCTTAATCTTACTGACGAAGCAAAAGATTACATTGCTGAAAAAGGCTTTGACAAACAGTATGGTGCAAGACCTTTGAAAAGAGCTATTCAAAAATACATTGAAGATGCGTTAGCGGAGGAAATTGTAAATTCTAAACTTGAGGAAGGCGATAGCATTTTTATGGATTTGGATAAAAAGAGTGAAGAATTGACTATTAAAATTAAAAAAGCCGAAGAAACTCCCAACACAAAGTAAGTAAATCTTACTATTTAAATTAAAAAGGAGCCCTCATTAGAGGGCTTTTTTTATGCGATAATTTGTAGGGAACGTAGGAATTAAAATACAGGGTTTCCTAGCTATTCGCAGTACGAACGATATTTAAGCCTTTAATCTAATATTTTATTTTTGCTAATAGTATACAATTACATTCGCATTAGACACTATAATACATACATAATGGGCGTGGAATCAACGAAGAAAAAAGTAATCGTTAGGGAATACGAATTAGAAATTGGAAAAGTACAAGTTTACGAGAATTATATGGTTTCCATCTTTGATGAAGGTGCAACACTAACTCTAGAACGTGCATATCAAATTATCGGGATATCTGAAATACATTTTAGGAACAAAAATTTTGGCTTTATAAGCCTTCGTAAAAATTCCTATGCTATTGACCCTACCATCTATAACTACTTAAAAGAACTGCAAAATCTAAAAGCGTTTGCCATAGTATCGGTAAAAGAAATAGATATGCACAACTTTAAAATAGAAAAGTTGTTCTACAAAAAACCTATGAAATTCTTTATAGAATTTGACAATGCGCTCAAATGGGTAAAATCTAGATTAAAAACAAAATAATAGCAAATTACCTTGGAGTTAGTGACCCTTTAACATGGTCATTCCAATCCAAAAATTTATTCAGATATTTCACTATCCGTCTCTTGCGTTGTTTCAGGAATTTTAAAGAGGTCTAGATAGGCTGTTCCTAGTCCTTCGACTATATCGGAAGCTATTAAAGCCTGATATCCCGTAACCTCAATACGCAAGTCGGCAGATTTCCCATGAAGGTATACGCCAAAAATAGCGGCCTGTAAAGGCTCGTATCCTTGAGCGATTAGCCCGGTTATAATCCCCGCAAGAACATCTCCACTACCTGCGGTAGCCATCCCAGGGTTTCCAGTCGTATTCACAAAGCCTTTGTCTTTATAAACGGTTATCGTATGCGCCCCTTTTATAACTACGATACAATCAAACTCTTTGGAAAAAGCTTTTACTTTATTGAGCTTATCAAAATCGTCTTTCCAGCTTCCAATAAGCCTTTCTAATTCTTTGGGATGCGGCGTAAGTACACTTTGCTTAGGCAAGTAGGAAAGCAACTCCTTTTTAGAAGCAATTATATTTAAACCATCGGCATCTATAACCAAGGGTACGGTGTTTCCTTTTAAAAATTTGGAGAATGCTTTTACCGTTTCCAATTCGGCACCCATCCCCATACCTATTCCTATTACTGATGGTGTAATATCAACCTCTATTTTTGATATATTCTTTTCCCCCTCCGTTATCACCATTACCTCTGGCAATGAGGTTTGCAAAATCTGATAACCACAATTCGGGAGATAAGAAGTAACTATACCACTGCCTATCCTCAATGCAGCTTCGCTTGCTAATTTTAAAGCACCAATTTTGCCATAGCTACCGCCTACAAGTAAAGAGTGTCCAAAAGTACCCTTATGTGAAAATTTTTGTCTTGGTATATAAATCGGTAATACTTCATTTTTTCCGATGAGTACATACTCGGTTTCTTCCTTGGTTAAAAATTCGGAATCTAACTCAATATCCAATACTTCCCACTGTGCAACATAAACACCAGATTCAGGTAAAAAGAAAACCAACTTCGGCGTCTGAAAACTTAATACATAATTTGCATTTACTACTGCTTCCTTATTTTCAGGAGCCCTATCCGTATATAAACCCGAGGGTATATCAACCGATAAAATAAAGGCTTTAGAAGCATGTAAATGTGATATTAATTTAATTACCCAATCGTCAGGTGTTCTATTTAATCCAATCCCAAAAATTGCGTCTACAATTATATCATCTGGTCCAATAGTGGGAAGCTCACAATCAGACTCCATAAAATTAGGCCAAATTTTACGGTCTTTTAACCTATCCAAATTGATTAAAAAATCCTTTGAACGCTTTTCACTATAGTTTACCACATTAACAGCAATATTATACCCGTGCTCTTGCAGGTGCCTTGCCAAGGCAATACCATCTCCGCCATTGTTACCAATACCGCAGAAAATATGAATTTTCACTGGCGCTCCCTGCATGCGAAGATGCATCCAATTAAAAATTTGTATGGCTGATCTTTCCATCAGTTCATCACTAGTGATTTTTTGTTTCTTAATTGTGAATTTATCAGCAGCGTAGATTTGCTCAGCACTAAAAAGCTTCATTCTATAGTTTTAAATGAGATAAAAATAACGATTCGGCAAAAATTTGTAGAATCATTTGATTAGGAACTCAAATGTACTACTTTTGAGCCTTATCAAATAGCATGGCTTGCATTGAATCCTTCTTAAAATTTGTACGCTTCACCTTAAATACGGGTGATGAAAATCCTACCCTATGGTTCACCCCTAAGGGGTAAAAAACTAGTATTCTCCTTCTTTAAATTCAACCACAATACCGAGTTCTAAAAGTTAACAAGTATCTAATATGAAAGTATTAAAGTTTGGAGGCACCTCAGTTGCCAGCCCGGAAAACATTTCCAAAATAAAAAATATCATAGATGGTTATACAGATAAGATACTTATTGTTGTTTCTGCATTTGGTGGAGTAACAAACGATCTTATTCGTGCTGGTTTTCTTGCTGAGCAACAGGATAGTTCTTATAAAGTTGTTTTAAAGGAAATTGAAACCAGACATTTGGAAGCTATTAAAGAATTGATTCCCATTACGGAACAAAGTAGGGTGCTGAGCAGTGTAAAAAAAGAGCTCAATGTACTGGAAACCCTTTTAGATGGCGCCTTTTTTATTGGAGAAATCACCAAGAAACTTTCGGATAAAATAGTATCCTACGGAGAACTATTATCTTCCTATATCATTAACGAATATTTTATAAGTCAAGGAATAGACAGTACCCATAAAGATAGCCGGGAGCTTATTATCACGGGAATTGCAAATGGCAGAACTACGGTTAACTTAGTGAAAACCAATGCGAATTGTACCGCGTTTTTTAACGAAACTGACCATGGCGTAATCATTTGTCCAGGATTCATATCCAAATCAGAAGCTGGTGAACCAACCACCTTGGGGAGAGGTGGGTCCGATTATACAGCAGCACTATATGCCGCTGCCATAAATGCAGAGATACTAGAAATTTGGACTGATGTAAGCGGCATGTACACGGCCAACCCAAAAATGGTTAAACAAGCGAAACCCATTGCTCACATCTCTTATGAAGAAGCCATGGAACTTTCCCATTTTGGGGCAAAAGTGCTCTATCCGCCAACCATACAACCAGTTTTGGCTAAGGGCATATCCATACGTATAAAAAATACGTTCAGTCCAAATGAGTATGGTACGTTAATTACGAAATCCAAAAACGAAAAGGGAAAAACGGTACGTGGTATAAGTCACATCGGAAATATAGCCCTACTATCCTTAGAAGGTCCTGGTATGGTAGGTATTCCGGGCATATCAAAACAATTCTTTGAAGTCCTATCCCTTGCCAATATTAGTGTTGTTCTCATCACACAAGCCTCTTCCGAACATTCTATTTGTATCGGCGTATCCTCTGATGATGTAAACAAGGCAGTGAAAGTCGTTAATGAAGCTTTCTCCTACCAAATTGAAAGAGGTCGCATAAACCATGTAGTCCCGGAGACCTCTTTAGCCATTGTAGCCTTGATAGGCGACAACATGAAAAATCATCAAGGTTTAAGTGGTAAGATGTTTAGTACCCTTGGGAAAAACAACGTAAATATTAGGGTAATCGCCCAAGGTGCATCCGAACGTAACATTTCTTGTGTTATCGATAAAAAAGATGTAAAAAAAGCGCTAAACGCGCTGCACGAAGAATTCTTTGAGGAGAATGTAAAACAGCTAAACCTTTTTGTAATGGGTGTTGGTAATGTTGGTTCTAAATTTCTAAACCAAATACAGCAACAAAAAAAATACCTCAAAGAAAACCTAAAACTAAATATTAGGGTCATAGGAATATCAAATTCTAGAACCATGACTTTTGATGATAGCGGAATTCCCTTAAAAAACTGGGAATCACTTTTAGCGGATGGCGAAAAAGCGGATAAAGCCAAATTTTTTGAAACCGTAAACCGGCTAAATTTTCGAAATAGCATCTTTGTGGACAATACAGCCAGCGAAATGGTTTCACAAACCTATAATGCTTATTTAGGAAACAGTATTTCCGTGGTAACCTGTAATAAAATCGCATGCTCTTCTGAATACACCAACTATCTTGAATTAAAAGAGCTGGCGCGCACCTATAATGCACCTTTTCTCTTCGAAACCAATGTGGGAGCTGGCTTACCTATTATAGACACCCTAAAACACCTTATTGCCTCCGGAGATAAAATCCTAAACATACAAGCAGTGCTTTCCGGGAGCCTAAATTTTGTATTCAATAATTTTAACGATAAGACTACGTTTCACGATGTGGTCAAACAGGCGCAAGAAGAAGGTTATACAGAGCCAGACCCAAAAATTGACCTAAGCGGAGTGGATGTGATGCGAAAAATATTGATTCTTGCTAGAGAAAGTGGTCATCAATTAGAAATCAACAATATTAAAAACGACTCCTTTCTTCCCCAAGAAAGTCTTGATACGGATTCTAACGAAGCCTTTTTTGCTTCGCTAAAAAGACATGAAGAAGATTTTCAAAAAATATACACCCATGCGGCTGACAAAGGTGCCAAACTAAAGTACGTGGCCCAATTTGAAAATGGTGAAGCCAGTGTTGGATTACAGGAAATTCCAAAAGGGCATGATTTTTATAACCTAGAAGGTAGCGATAATATTGTTTTATTCTATACAGAAAGATATCCAAACCAGCCCTTAATAATTAAGGGGGCCGGTGCAGGAGCAGATGTAACTGCATCCGGTATCTTTGCCGATATTATACGCATTGGTAACTTTTAAAAAATGAACAACGAAATCAAGATTTTTTGTCCGGCGACCATAGCCAATATTTCCTGCGGATTTGATGTCCTTGGTGTTGCTTTGGACACTATTGGGGATGAAATGGTGATTAAAAAGACCAAAGAAAAAGGCATTCGTATAAGCAAATTGGAAGGTCAGGATCTACCAATGGAAACTCACTTAAACGTTGCCGGCGTAGCTGGTTTGGCACTTTTAGCGGTAAGTGATTACGATGGCGGGTTTGAAATAGAGATTTATAAAAGAATTAAGGCTGGAAGCGGCATAGGTAGTAGCGCGGCAAGTTCAACTGGCGCCGTTTGGGCCATGAACCAATTACTGAACACCCCTTTTTCCACTTTGGAATTGGTAAAATTTGCAATGGAAGGAGAACGTTTGGCTAGCGGTGTAGCGCATGCAGACAATGTTGCCCCTGCCTTGTTTGGCGGTTTCTCATTAGTACGTAGTTATAATCCTTTGGATGTAATTCCCATTCCAAGTCCGTCTGAATTGTACGCCACGGTTATACATCCTCAGATAGAGGTAAAAACGTCCGACTCCCGGAAAATATTAAAGACAACAATCAGCTTAGAAGATGGCATAAAGCAATGGGGTAATTTAGGCGGCTTGGTAGCAGGTCTATTTATGTCTGACTATGATTTGATAGGGCGCTCCTTGGAAGACCATATTGTAGAACCAATTCGATCTATTCTAATTCCTGGTTTTGATGCGGTAAAGGCAACCGCTATAAACCACGGTGCTTTGGGCTGTGGTATTTCAGGATCTGGTCCTTCAATTTTCTCCTTTAGCAAAGGGGAAGCTACCGCACAAAAAGTAGGTTTAGCCATGAAGGAAGTCTATAAAAAAATAGGAATAGATTTTGATGTGCATGTTTCCAAGATAAATGCAAACGGTATTAAACAATTATAATTAAAGAGTAACGCTTATAAAAGATCTTAACCAATGAATTTTTATAGTCTAAACCAAGAAGCGCCTTTTGTATCTTTTAAAGATGCTGTAATTAAAGGTATTGCACCAGATCGTGGTCTGTACTTCCCAGAAAACATCAACCCTTTGCCAGCTACTTTTTTTAAGCAAATAACGGGGCTTACCAATCAAGAAATTGCTTTCAATGCCATACATCAATTTGTATCTGACCAAATTCCAAATGAAAAATTACGGGAAATCCTAGCTGATGTGCTTGATTTTGAGTTTCCACTAGTAGCACTAGAAGAAAATGTAGCAACATTAGAATTGTTCCATGGCCCAACAATGGCTTTTAAGGATGTAGGTGCGCGATTTATGGCTAATTGCTTGGAATACTTTTCTGAAAACAAGCAGAACGAGGTAACCGTTCTTGTAGCTACTTCGGGAGATACGGGAGGCGCTGTAGCCAATGGTTTTTTAGGGGTCAAGGGCGTTAAGGTGGTTATCCTCTACCCTAGCGGCAAAGTAAGCGATATACAAGAAAGACAACTTACTACTTTGGGACAAAATATTACCGCTTTAGAGGTTGATGGTACTTTTGATGATTGCCAAACTATGGTCAAAACTGCTTTTCTAGATAAAGAGTTGTTACAGAGTATGCAATTGACCTCGGCAAATTCCATCAACGTTGCGCGGTGGCTGCCACAACTATTTTATTTTTTATTCGCATATAAACAAGTTCGTCTGGCTGCTGAACAGAACAAAACAAGTGTAAAGGATATTGTATTTTCCGTTCCTAGCGGAAATTTTGGAAATATCTGTGCAGGTATGGTCGCACAACGATTAGGGATGCCTGTATCGCATTTTGTAGCCGCGACTAATAGTAACGATACGGTACCTCAATTTATGAAAACGGGAGCATATAAACCTAAGCCTTCCACCGCAACCATTTCCAATGCTATGGATGTAGGTGATCCAAGTAATTTTATTCGGATACGTCATTTGTTCCAAGATGATTTTGAACAATTGGAAAAACACCTGTCCTCCTACTCCTTTACAGATACAGAGACTCGAAAGGCCCTTTTAGATATTTACAAACAAAGTGGTTACATAGCAGACCCCCACGGAGCTGTTGGGTATTTAGGTCTTAAAAAGTATCAAGAAAGCCATCCAGACACCTACGGTATTTTTCTGGAAACAGCGCATCCTGTAAAATTTTTGGATGTGGTGGAGAAAACAATAGGGGAAAAACTCCCTATTCCTGCGCAGATACAAAAAGTGATGAACAAAGAGAAAAAGTCAATTTCTATAAAAACTTATATGGAATTAAAAGCCTATTTATTGGACCGTTAATTTAACAAAGGCAAAAGAAAATTATCCAAGAGACTAGGCTAATTCATCATGGCTTCAATAGCTGCTGTTAGCCTAGATTAAATGGCAGATAGATGATAAGTCCGTTTGTATATCTTGTAGTGTGGCCATAATTCCTTAACCTTATTCTAATTTTGTAGCTTAAAATTAGTTCTTTTTCCTAAAAACACTTGCTAGGGGAAGGTGAAATTAAAAGCAAACATAAGAACTGGGATTAATGGTATCCCTAATTAATTCTATAAATTTGCAGGGTATAAAACTATCGAAATGAAAAATACAGCGCTTTCCCAAACCCATGAGGCCTTTGGTGCTAAAATGGTCCCTTTTGCAGGTTATAACATGCCTGTTTCCTACGAAGGTGTTACCGCAGAACATGAAACTGTACGGAAAAAAGTAGGTGTTTTTGACGTGTCCCACATGGGTGAGTTTTTAATTAGCGGTCCTAAAGCTCTGGAATTAATACAAAAAGTGAGTTCAAACGATGCCGCTAAACTTACGATTGGGAAAGCACAATATAGTTGTTTGCCTAACGAGACGGGGGGAATCGTTGATGACCTTATCATCTACAAACTAAAAGAAGAGCAATACTTACTGGTAGTGAACGCATCCAATATAGAGAAGGATTGGTCACATATTAGCAAATACAACGAAGCTATAGGAGCAGAAATGCGAAATATTTCAGAGGACTATTCGCTATTGGCTATTCAAGGCCCTAAGGCAGTGGAAGCGATGCAATCGCTAACTTCTGTGGACCTTTCCGCTATTAAATTTTATAATTTTGAAGTAGCAAATTTCGCCGGTGTAGACCATGTTATCATTTCCGCAACAGGGTATACAGGATCTGGTGGTTTTGAGATTTATTGTAAAAACACTGAAGTAAAACAGATTTGGGATAAAGTTTTTGAAGCTGGAGCGGCCTTTGGTATTAAACCAATAGGTTTGGCTGCGCGGGACACCTTACGTTTGGAAATGGGATATTGTTTGTACGGAAACGACATAAACGATACCACCTCGCCATTTGAAGCGGGACTGGGATGGATTACCAAATTCACAAAGGACTTTGTAAACAGTGAGGCCTTGGCTAAAGAAAAAGCACATGGGCCAGAACGCAAATTGGTTGCTTTTGAACTAGATGATAGAGGTATCCCAAGACATGATTACGATATTGTTGACGGACATGGCAAAAAGATTGGAATTGTTACTTCAGGCACTATGTCGCCGTCTTTAGGGAAAGGAATTGGAATGGGCTATGTCCCTGCTATCCTTTCCGATACAGGAACTAAGATTCATATCCAAATACGAAAGAAAGCTATTTCGGCTACGATAGTAAAACTTCCGTTCTTGAAAGTATAATGCAAGATTTTCAACAACACATAGACACCATTTACCAGGATGTTTTAAAACTTCCGAATACCGGGAAAGTAGCATCTTACATCACCCAATTGGCATCTGTGAGTGATTCAAAATTTGGGATTCAGCTTATGGATATCCAACAGAATCAATATGGTATTGGGGATTTTAATGAAAAGTTTTCCATACAAAGTATTTCCAAAGTACTAAGTCTTTCCATGGCCATGCGATGTATAGGAGAAAACATCTGGGAACGTATAGATGTAGAACCCTCAGGCGACCCTTTTAACCATTTGTCACTTTTGGAATTTGAAAACGGAATCCCCAGAAATCCTTTGATAAATGCAGGAGCTATCGTAATCGCAGATATTCTGGTTTCTGAGTTAGAAAACCCAAAAGCAGATTTTTTGGAGTTTGTTAGGCAACTTGCCAATGACACTTCCATATCCTACGATGCGCAAGTGGCCAAATCCGAAAAGGAAACCGGTTTTAAAAATTATGCCGCAGCGAATTTGCTAAAATCCTATGGAAATCTTACCAATGATGTTGATGAAGTATTGGATTTTTACTTCCATCAATGTTCCTTGCACATGAATTGTGTGCAATTGTGTGATACGTTTTACCTTTTTATAAATAGAGGCAAATGCAAAAGAAACAACACCTACCTAAATATTAATCAAATAAAGCGGGTTAATGCTTTGATGATTACGTGTGGTTTTTATGACGAGGCAGGGGAATTTGCTTTCGAGGTAGGTTTGCCTGGAAAGAGTGGTGTAGGTGGTGGTATTGTTGCCCTTTTACCAAACCATTTTTGCGTTGTCACCTGGTCTCCTTCGCTTAACAAAAAGGGGAATTCTACTAGAGGTATGGCAGCACTGGAGCGTTTAACCACCTTATCTGGCTTATCTATATTCTAGTTTGGAAAGCAAAAAAATTCTCATATTAGGCGGAAGCGGTTTTCTTGGCAATGCCATATATAAGGAGCTATGTAATTATTTTGATACCTATGGTACCTACTGCCATACCACCAAACCGTTTGCATCCAACAAGCAATTTTTTAGATATGACCTTGAGCAAGACGATATATTTCCCCTGCTGGAAAAAGTTAAACCACAGATTATAATTTCCGCACTACGTGGAAATTTTTCAGGACAGGTAATCGCCCATCAACATATAGCAGAATATGTTATGGGTAAGGAGTGCCTATTGTATTTTCTTTCCTCTGCAAATGTATTTGACGCGTATAGCAAATACCCTTCTTACGAGACCGATAAAACCTTATCAGATAGTGTTTTTGGGCGTTTGAAAATAAAAATTGAAAATATGTTACTGCGGTTACCTCCTAATAAGGCTGGGATTTTAAGAATTCCTATGGTCTTTGGAAACGGTACACCCAGAATCAAGGAAATGAAAAACCAAATTCTAAAAAATGAACCTGTAGAGGTATTTCCTAATTTAATTCTAAATGTAACCAGCGAGGATAAACTAACGCAACAAATTCATTACCTTATAAACAGAAACAAAACAGGTATTTATCACTTGGGTAGCACAGATTTGGTACATCACGAAGATTTTGTTAAGGAGGTTTTGGAGCGGGTTGGAAGTTTCAATGCCCTATTAAAAAGAGTGTATACTACAAATGAAGACCGCTATTTAGCAGTATTGCCTAAAACGAACAAGCTCCCTAAAGACCTACAATTTACATATCAAGATATTATAGAACATCATATTTTAAATTAATAAGAATATTCTAAAACCCTTAACCATGGAAAAATTTACAGACAAACAAATAAAGGACTACCTAAGCCAACTGGATGGTTGGGAATATGTGGAAGGTGCTATAGAAACCACTTTCGAATTCAAGGATTTTAAAGAGGCATTTTCTGTAATGACACGCATAGCATTTGAATGTGAGGCACAAGGACATCACCCAGATTGGAGCAACGTTTATAAAACTGTGAACATAAGATTAAATACCCACGATGCCAATGGCGTAACCGAAAAGGATTTTAACTTAGCACGGAGTATAGAGGAAATTGTGGAGAGCGACTAAATGTATCATTTTGAATTTTCTTAAATTTACCAGTACTTAATAAATATAGGATATTATGGGAAGAGCTTTTGAGTTTAGAAAAGCGCGTAAGATGAAAAGGTGGTCTGCTATGTCTAAAGCCTTTACCCGCATTGGCAAGGACATTGTCATGGCTGTAAAAGAAGGTGGCCCTGATCCAGATTCCAATTCGAGATTACGAGCGGTTATTCAAAATTCGAAGGCCGTGAATATGCCGAAGGATAATGTAGAACGCGCCATTAAGAGAGCTAGCGACAAAAGTCTAGGTGATTTTAAGGAGGTTCTTTTTGAAGGATATGCTCCACATGGCATTGCAATTTTGGTAGAGACTGCCACGGACAACAATACAAGAACCGTAGCAAACGTTCGTAGCTATTTTAATAAGTGTAATGGGAGTTTGGGTACGTCTGGATCGGTAGAGTTTATGTTTGACCATACCTGTAATTTTAGAATCCCTGCAGAAGGTATAGATCCCGAAGAATTAGAATTAGAGATGATAGATTTTGGTGCCGAAGAAGTTTTTGTAGACGATGATGGCATCCTCATCTATGCTCCTTTTGAGAGTTTTGGAAACATACAAAAGGAATTGGAAAATAGGGAACTAGAAATCCTATCCTCCGGTTTCGAACGCATTCCACAAGTCACAAAAGCACTTAACACAGAAGAAGCTGCTGATGTTGAAAAATTATTGGAGAAAATAGAGGAAGATGATGATGTGCAAAATGTGTATCATACGATGCAGGAATAGTAAACCTTACTATTTCTGCATCTTTGAAAACCTACGATAAAAACTGTTTCCTGTTTCAGTTCATGGGGAGCTGAAATTGGAACACTATTTTTCATGTGAACGTTTCAAATACTGAAAAAGCTAAACACACTCCCACCATACTTTCGAGAACGTTCAAAATTGGGTAATG
>CAZDOW010000085.1:0-14746 GCA_964507115.1 uncultured Maribacter sp. | reverse complement strand
TAAAACAAATCAAAAAATAAGAGCCGAAATACCTATTTTTGATTCATGCTCAAAAGGATTAAGCGTATTGGCCATGTCTTATACCGTGTTTGGTTTTATGTGATGGTGGCATTACCCATTTTTGTTTTTTTTCCTTTCCTATTCCTCTTTGCTATAAAAGAAGCATGGTATCCCCAGTTTTTTTGGATGGCTAGAAATTTATGGGCAAAGCCAATATTATACGGTATGGGTTGCCCTCCAAGAGTTGTTTATGATCAGCGTTTGGTCAGGAATCAAAGCTATATGCTTGTAGCAAACCATACCAGCATGTTGGATATTATGTTGATGCTTTATGCGAGTAAAAATCCTTTTGTGTTCGTTGGCAAGAAGGAATTGGTGAAAATTCCGTTGTTTGGATTTTTTTATAAACGCGTCTGTATTTTGGTAGATAGGGAGGATACACGCAGTAGGATTGGGGTTTACCGGAGAGCCCAAAAACGACTAGACGAAGGACTTAGTATCTGTATTTTTCCAGAAGGAGGTGTTCCAGAGGAACATATACTATTGGATAAGTTTAAGGACGGCGCATTTAGAATGGCAATAACTCATAAAATCCCGGTTATACCTATGACCTTTTATGACAATAAAAAACGATTTTCATTTACTTTTTTTAGCGGAGGCCCAGGGGTAATTCGCGCTAAGGTTCATTCTTTTTTTGAGACGGGAATTTTAGCACAAGAGGACACATCTACCTTGCGCGAGGAGGTTAGAGATGTTATTTTATCTGAATTGACATAGCCGAGTAGTTCATCTAAACTAAGTAAAGAGTTTAAAACTTAAAACTTAGTCCGCTATAAATACCTAATGCGTAAGGATTAAAGGTGCCATCTGTTTCCGAAAACGTATTTAATTGGTATTTGAATACTGGTTCAATGTTTAACTGTATGTTGCTTGAAAACTTATAGTTTACCCCCAAACCAAAATTAGCACTAAAGTTTAAATCGTTTACATTATTGGCATCCCCCATTTCTGTTGTAAGGCTACCGGAAGTCAGGGCTACAGAATTATCCAAAAGGAAAAGAGAACTAACTCCACCAATAAGGTTCATGCCAAACTTCTTATCTATAAGAGCGTAATTTAATTCTAACGGAATTTCTAAATAGCCCATTTGTTGTGTCATAATGCCATCTTTTTCCGCATTTTGTGCAGAAACGTCAATAGAATTGCTTGGTGCTTCTTGCAGAGCACTTCCTCCAGGCTTGCTAGATACGACCAAGTTTTTAGAAGTAGCTCTATAGTTGATATTGTCAATTTGTCCGTTAGTAGTTGCTGTTAGAGAGGAAGAAAAAGCGACATCATTGGTATCGTAACCATAGTCTACTTTATGAATTCCCGAGCGAATCTTGAGTTTAGGACTTATTTCATACCCTACGGATAGTCCGTAGCTCATATTGATGTTTCCTGACTTTGAATTGGGTACGAATATGGAATGTACAGAAGAACCTTCCCCCATGGCATTAAAGTAAACAGGGGCTACACTTGGTCCTGCAGACCATCTTCTTGTAGATTGCTCCACCACAGCTTCCTCTTCTTGAGTTTTAAGTTCTTCAAAAATGGATTTTTTATCTAAAGGATTTGAATTATCTTCCTGAGTAACTGTCACTTTGGTTTCCTCATTATCTGATACTATTTTTTCAATTGTATTAGAATTTTCCGAAGCCTTTACATTTGTGTTTTTCTGTGTCGCCACTCCATTGTTTATAACCAGCTCGTTTTCAGCTATTACTTTTTCAAAAGAATTAGAGTTTTCAGAAGGGTTTATAGCGTTATTTTTTTTCTGGAAAGATGTTTCTGTTTGCGCAATGTCCCCATCAGATTTTAAAGGGGTATTAGTGATGTGCTTGTTCGCTTTATTCTTTTGCTTGTCAATAGGATCGCTGTTGTTGTTTTGAGTTTGTACAACGGCTTCTTTTTCTTTGGTCCAATCCTTCCCTATAACCTTTCCTTGTTGTGGATTCGTTTTTTCTGTAGCACCTGATGAGATGTTATCTTTGGCCTCCGTAGTTACTAAGGAAGATGCTTCTGCTTCTAAGATGGACTCTTCCTCTTTTATGCTTACGATTTTGATGTTGTCCACATCGGTGTTGTCTAACTTTAATTCTTCTAAAGTATTGTTAGTTTTTTCGTCAACCTCAATATTCTGTTGCTCTACATCTGTAATGATTTGATTAGTACCTGTTCCTGTGCTAAAAGGGTTAAAAAGCATAAATCCGACCAATAATGCTGCGGCAACACCACCAAGAGACCACCATAACGGCAGTATTCGTTTCTTTTTCTTTTTGTCCAGTGAAGCTTCAATCGAAGCCCAGACACCGTCATCGGGAACTTGATTGAAATCCAGGAACTTATCCTGGAACATTTCATCTAATTTTTTTTTGCTCATCTTTCTAAGACTTATAATTTTTATGATGATTCCTCTGAATCACAAACAAGTTCCCAATATGACAATCATTCCTATAATGGACTGGGAAACTTTACTTTCTATTTTTTCTTTTAATAATATCCTTGCACGTGCAAGATTTGATTTTGAGGTACCCGTGGTTGTGCCTAACAGTTCGCCGATTTCTTTATGAGTATGACCGTCTAGTACATATAGATTAAAGGTTGTTCTGTATTTGTTAGGTAGTTCCCTTATGTAGCCCAATAAGGTTTGTAAACCTATGTCCTGATTCTCAGTATTCACGGTAACTGCCTCCCCTACATTATCGCTTACAATGGTTAAAGGCTCCTCTTTTCTATATTTTTGTAAGACCGTGTTTACCGTAATACGTTTTATCCAACCATCAAAAGAACCTTTAAAAGTATACTGACCTATTTTTTCATAAATAGTCATAAAACTATCATGAAGACTATCCTCTGCTTCTGTTTTGTTTCGCGAATATTTAAGACAAATACCATAAAGTACAGGCGAGTATTTACGGTACAGTTGTTCCTGCGCCTTTCGATCGCCCTTTTTACAATTGTATATGAGTTCGTCTAGACTCACTAAAAACGGTTGATTTTTAATAGTTTAATTAACAGGTACAATGACCTCTAAAAATTCGGGTAAGCCCTCACTATCATCTCCTTGATAGAATTTAAAGATGTAGGGTTGGTTGTAAATAACGGTAAAATTAAAAAAAGCTTGCCCTTCTATTACTTCTGTAGTGCATGCACCCACATCTGTTCTAATCGAACCTATTGCTACAATATTTCTTACCGTTATATCTTCTTCTGTTATGTCAAAACCTTCAAAAAAGGAACAACCATCAGGCAAAGAATAATCGATAAAAACTTTATAGCTCTGATTAAGCTCAAAAGACTCCGGAAGCTCTGCAGCATCTATTCGCAAAGTTGTAAAATGAAAATTAGGTCCTTCATCATTGGAGCAACTGCCCAAGATTAAACTTAAGAACGCAACCAAGAGGACAATTTTTTTCCTCATCATAACACTTGATGTTTAGTTTTAAGATGAGAATAGTCCACAAGGGTTGCGTACAAGACTAAAAAATCAGTAGATATTGCCTGTTTTTTAAGAATTAATGGTGTTTATAGCTTCACGTATTTTACCATCTAATTCTTCAAAAAGTTCAGGATTATCTAGTAGTAGTGATTTCACTGCATCTCTACCTTGGCCAAGTTTGGTGTCTCCGTAACTGAACCAAGAACCACTTTTCTTGATAATTTCGTACTCTACCCCAAGGTCAATAATTTCTCCTACTTTGGATATTCCTTCACCATACATAATGTCAAACTCTGTAGTTCTGAAAGGTGGTGCTACTTTGTTTTTTACGATTTTTACTCTGGTCTTGTTTCCTTTTACATTACCGTCTGTATCCTTTATTTGTGTAGATCTTCTGATGTCTATCCTAACTGAGGCATAGAATTTAAGTGCATTACCTCCCGTGGTTGTCTCGGGATTACCGAACATGACCCCAATTTTTTCTCTTAATTGGTTTATGAACATTACCGTACAATGAGTCTTACTTATAGATCCGGTTAATTTTCTTAGGGCTTGAGACATTAAACGCGCATGAAGGCCCATTTTGGAGTCGCCCATTTCACCTTCAATTTCACTTTTTGGTGTTAGTGCGGCAACAGAATCTATTACAACAATATCTATGGCACCTGACCTGATTAAGTTATCGGCAATTTCTAATCCTTGTTCTCCATTGTCTGGTTGAGAAATGATAAGGTTATCGATGTCTACTCCCAATTTTTCTGCATAGAAACGGTCAAATGCGTGTTCTGCATCTATAAAAGCTGCAATACCACCGTTTTTTTGAGCTTCCGCTATGGCGTGCAAGGTTAACGTAGTTTTACCCGATGATTCTGGACCGTAAATCTCAATTACCCTACCTCTAGGATAACCACCAACACCTAAAGCAATATCAAGGCCTAAAGATCCAGAAGGAATTACTTCTACATCAGCAACAACACTATCCCCTAATTTCATGACAGCACCTTTTCCATAGGTCTTGTCTAATTTGTCAAGAGTTAGTTTAAGGGCTTTTAATTTTGCTTCTTTTTCGGAACTCATAGTATATTATTTTTAATTTTTTCGAATACCAATCGATATGATTGGCAGTAATCTTACTTGATTGTATTTAGTGGGCTGGTAAAATTTTGGTATTGTTAGGCTTAAAATTAGCTGTAACTGGAAAATTTTACGGTATGCTAAATTAGCATTTCTTTTTTTGAAATTATTATTGTCTGGATAAATTTGTTTTGAATTTTAAAGATACTTGCTGTTGTTTAAATTCAAGCATGCACTTTTCGAATATTTCATTTTTAAAGCTAAGTTTTTTCTATTGACTTGGTTAAAAATAACTTTTTGTAGAATAATTTCTTGTTTCTTGCCAAGGGAGTTTTTAGTCTTTAAGCGTGGCGCTACGCAAGTATTTTTTGGTTAATGAAAGATAAAAAAATTATTAAAACCACATGGCACAACGCAACCTTTTCATATAATTGGCATCTATTGAATAAGTTTTGGTTGTTATGGTTTAATCCGTTGTTTTAATGTCAACGGAGATTGGTGGTTATCTCCTTTTTAGTATTCTAAATATTGCTATGAAGAAGAATAAATGGAATAGCCAATAAAGAGTCTTGGAGAACCAAGGCTCTTTTTATTTTACATCTTCTGTGTCGCCAGATGATACATTTAGTTTTCAATAATCAGTACATTTGTACTTTATTATTCTTTAACTTAAAAAATTGGTATAGCATGCAACTGTACAATACATTAAGTGCAAAGGAAAGAGCGGCCTTAATTGAAGAAGCCGGAAAAGAACGTCTTACAATCTCTTTCTACACCTACGCACATATTAGGAATACTTCGATATTTCGAAATTATTTATTCATTCATTGGGATGCCTTAGAAGTGTTGGGCCGTATTTACGTAGCGCAGGAAGGAATTAACGCCCAATTGTCTGTTCCAGCAGAAAACTTTGAAAATTTCAAGAACCAGCTGGATAGTATTTCCTTTTTAAAAGGCGTAAGGCTCAATATTGCCATAGAACAGGATAATATGTCTTTTTTGAAGTTGAAAGTTAAAGTGCGAAATAAGATTGTTGCAGACGGGCTTAATGACACTTCTTTTGATGTAACTAATAAGGGTATTCACGTAAATGCTGAAGAATTCAACGAGCTCATAGAGGATCCAGACACTGTTCTAGTGGATATGAGAAATCACTACGAAAGTGAAATTGGTCATTTTAAAAATGCAATTACACCGGACGTGGATACTTTTAGGGATTCTTTAGATATTATAGAAGAAGATTTAGCGGACCATAAAGAGGATAAAAAACTAGTGATGTACTGTACAGGTGGAATCCGTTGTGAAAAGGCTAGTGCCTACTATAAGCATAAGGGGTTTAAACAAGTGTATCAGCTAGAAGGTGGAATTATTGAATATGCAAGACAGGTAGAAAAACAGCAGTTGGAGAATAAGTTCAAAGGCAAGAATTTTGTTTTTGACCACCGCCGTGGTGAGCGTATCTCTGAGGATGTTATCGCCCAATGCCACCAATGTGGGCAAGCTTGTGATGAACATGTAAATTGCGCTAATGAAGCTTGCCATTTGCTGTTTATTCAATGTAAACCCTGTGCGGAAAAAATGAACCATTGCTGTTCGAATGATTGTAAAGAAATACATGAACTACCTTTTGAAGAGCAAAAAACCTTGCGCCGGGGAAAGACAGTAAGTAATAAGATATTTAAGAAAGGGCGTTCTGAGGTGTTGAAGTTTAAAATGTAGAATTTTGTTTTTCGCGTTACGGCTTTACGAGCGGGTTGTTCAATTTGAGAGGGCACTACTATTGATTTCTCATTTAGCTGTCAAAATACTTTTGCCAAAAACGGCCAAGTATTCCTGTTTTGTACGCACATTTTACACGCATGTTGGTCTCTTAATAGAAAGGGGTGAAATTAAGAATCTAAGGAGAAGAACAAAATTCAAACAATCTAAAACCTAAACTATAAACCACTCAACATCTTCCTTTTACTTCAGATAAAAAAAATAGTATCTTTACCCTTAAGATAATTATTTACGAACCTTCTTCTGAAAAAACGATTTGTTTTTCAGAGTCAATATATAAAATATGGGGTGTAGCAGTTGTTCTACCGATAAGGATGGACAACCTAAGGGATGCAAGAACAATGGTACTTGCGGTACGGACGGTTGCAATAAATTAACAGTTTTCGATTGGCTTTCAAATATGGCTCCTCCCAATGGGGAAAGTCCTTTTGATTTTGTAGAGGTTAGGTTTAAAAACAGCAGAAAGGAATTTTTTAAAAACACGGAAAAACTTTCGCTTTCCATAGGTGATATTGTTGCCACACAGGCGTCATCCGGACATGATATTGGTATGGTAACCCTAACTGGGGAACTGGTACGGGTACAGATGAAACGTAAAAAGGAAGACTTTAAGGTAGAGAATTTCCCTAAAGTCTATCGAAAAGCTTCACAAAAGGACATAGATATCTGGCAAAAATGCCGGGACAGAGAAGAGGAGATTAAAAAGCGTTCTCGCGAAATTGCTATTATTTTAAAGCTTCAAATGAAAATTTCAGATGTGGAATTTCAGGGCGATTCTTCTAAGGCCACATTCTATTACACTGCGGAAGACCGCGTAGATTTTAGGCAACTTATCAAGGACATGGCCAAAGCTTTTGGTATTCGTATAGAAATGCGCCAAATTGGCTACAGGCAGGAAGCACAGCGCCTTGGAGGTATTGGTTCCTGTGGAAGAGAACTTTGTTGTTCTACATGGTTGACGGATTTTAGATCGGTAAGTACCTCGGCTGCACGATATCAGCAATTGTCACTTAATCCTCAAAAACTCGCGGGGCAATGCGGAAAGTTAAAGTGCTGTCTAAACTATGAATTGGATATGTATTTGGATGCCTTAAAGGACTTCCCTTCGCAGGAAACGAAGATTTTTACAGAAAAAGGATTGGCATTTTGCCAGAAAACTGACATTTTTAAGGAATTGTTATGGTTCTCCTACAAAGATGAGCCTGCCAATTGGCATGTGCTCTCAAAAGATCAGGTAAATGAAGTTTTAGAGAAAAATAAAAACAAGGAAAAAGTTACCAGCCTTGAAGCTTATGCTATAGATAACATTGTAGAGGAAAAAGTAGTGTTTGAAAATGTTGTGGGACAGGATAGTCTTACCCGTTTTGATAAACCAAAGGGTAAGAGCAACCGAGGTAGAAGTAGAAATAGGAATAAAACTAAGAGCAATACCAATAGTAATAGCAACAATAAGAGCAATAATAGTAACAGCAATAACAATAATAGAAGAAAAAATAACAATAGAAAAGGGAAAGCCGATAATGCGTAGTCTCAACTGTCTTTTTATACTTGGTGTTATTGTAATATCCTGCAATACTAACGTAATACGTTCCGAATACAAAAGTATAAGTGGGGCGGTTTGGAATAAGAATGATGTAGCAGAATTTACGTTTTCCAAAATGGATTCACTTCAAGAATACGACGTCTTTATCAACGTAAGGAACGATCAAAATTTCCCATATAGCAACCTTTTTTTGATTGCCTCGCTCAACACCCCCGAAGGAGAAATAGTACAGGATACTCTTGAATTTACCATGGCAATGCCAGATGGAACTTGGTTAGGAAAGGGTAGTGGTAGTCTCAAAGAAAATAAATTGTGGTACAAGGAAAACATCGTTTTTCCAACTTCTGGCGTATATACGTTACAGCTCTCACATGCAATGCGTAAAAATGGCAACATTTCTGGTGTCGTAGGATTGGAAGGCATTACAGATGTGGGTATTGAAATAACAAAAAGCAACCCCTAATTTAATGGCAAAGACGGTTAAAAAGAAGGAAACTCAAGGGTTTTTTAAATTCATAAAATGGTTTTGGATTCTGATTGTTTCAGGAATTTTATTCTTCGGACTTCTTTTTCTATCTGCTTCTGTGGGCTTGTTCGGAGAGTTACCTCCGTATGAGTATTTAGAAAATCCACAGACCAACTTAGCTTCCCAAATTATATCTTCAGATGATAAGCTCTTGGGAAAATTCTATTTGGACGATAATAGGACAGATGTAAAGTACGAGGATTTACCGGAAAATCTAGTAAATACCCTCATTGCGAGTGAGGATATCCGTTTTAGGGACCATTCCGGCATAGATGCCCGTGGTACGCTGAGGGCAGCTTTTTTTCTAGGAAAACGGGGTGGAGCAAGTACCATTACCCAACAATTGGCACGGCAACTCTTTGTAGGTGTAAGGTCTAGAAACAAGTTTGAAACCATTCAACAAAAATTAAAGGAATGGGTTTTAGCTATCCGCTTGGAGCGCAGCTACACCAAAGAGGAAATTATAAGTATGTATCTGAACATTTATGATTTTGGAAATAATGCCGATGGTATTCGTTCTGCGTCCCGAATTTATTTTGGAAAAGAACCAAAGGATCTAAAAGTCGAGGAATCTGCCATGTTGGTAGGAATGCTTCAAAATTCATCGCTTTTTAACCCTATGCGACGTGAGGAAATTACATTGAATAAAAGAAATATCGTGTTGGGACAGTTGGCACGGTATGACTACATTACCGAGAAGGAAAAAGATTCCTTGCAAGGCTTAAAAATGGATATCAATTTTAATCCTGAGAGCCATAGGGAAGGTTTAGCTACGTATTTTAGGATGTATCTTCAGCGGTTTATGAAAGGTTGGATAAAGAAGAATCCTAAACCGGCTTTGGAAGGAGAGCGTGATCGTTATAATTTGTACTTAGACGGATTAAAAATATATACTACGATTGATTCTAGAATGCAGCAAAATGCCGAGGAGGCGGTTTCCCAGCATATGGAGCGCTTACAGGCAGAGTTTTTTGTACAGAATACGAAAGAGCGTAATCCAACGACCCCTTTCCTAGACCTTACAAACGAGGAAACGGACCGAATTATGGAAAGGGCCATGAAAACGTCGGATCGATGGCGTAAGATGACCGATGGCGGTAAATCTGAAAAGGAAATTCGCGAATCCTTTACCAAAAAGACAGAGATGACCGTGTTTGATTGGAAAAGTGATACGAGGGAAAAAGACACGATTCTTACACCAATGGACTCCATTCGGTACTACAAAACCTTTCTAAGGGCTTCCATGATGTCTATGGAACCGCAATCCGGTCACGTTAAAGCTTGGGTGGGTGGTATTGATTATAAGCATTTTCAATATGACAATGTGATACAAGGCTCACGACAAGCAGGTTCTACCTTTAAACCTTTTGTATATGCTGCGGCGATTGACCAATTACGTTTGTCTCCCTGCGAGACTTTGCCTGATATACTGTATTGTATTGAGCCAGGAAAGCATGGGAATATGGAAGCTTGGTGCCCACGTAATTCAGATTTTAAATTTTCTGGAAAAGACATGACACTAAAGTATGCGCTAGCGAATTCTGTGAATTCTGTTACGGCAAGACTAATAGATATGGTGGGGCCAAAGTCTGTCGTGTCTATTGTAAAAAACTTAGGTTTTACTCGAGAAATATTGCCTGTTCCTGCTATAGCATTAGGAACAGAACCGGTTAATGTTTATGAAATGGTTGGCGCTTATGGCGCCTTTGCCAACCAAGGAGTTTACGTAAAACCTGTAATGGTTACCCGTATAGAGGATAAGAACGGAACGGTGCTCTATGAATATGTGCCGGAAACCAAGGATGTACTTAGTAAGGAAGTTTCCTATGCCATGGTAGACTTAATGAAGGGTGTTACCCAAGGAGGGTCTGGAACGCGATTACGTCATAGTTCCAATAAAGATAATACGGTATACAAGGAAGTGATGACAGGGTACCCATATGAGCTCTCGAACCCAATCGCGGGTAAAACGGGGACTACTCAAAACAATAGTGATGGTTGGTTTATGGGAATGGTTCCTAATCTAGTTACTGGTGTTTGGGTAGGTGGCGAAGAACGTTCCGTACATTTTAAGAACGTTAGGTATGGTCAGGGCGCAACCATGGCTTTACCCATATGGGGTTTGTATATGAAAAAGAACTATGCCAATGAGGAGTTAGGAGTTTCAAAGGAAGATTTTGAAATACCAGAGAATATGTCCATCCAAACAGATTGTACTGAATTTAACGAGTCGCAACGAAAGGATGTAGATATAGAAGAAGATTTAGAAGACTTGGACTTTTAAGATTTTATTTGTAGTATGATTCTTTGAGCTTTATAGAAATTTTAAGACCTCGCATAATGCGGGGTCTTTTTTTGGGAATACCTGAATATAAGCGGTAAATTAGACAGACTATAATTTAAGGAGTTATGATACGAAAAACGGTAGCCAATGTAGATGCAGCTCTGGAGGGTATACAAGACGGAATGACCTTAATGTTAGGTGGGTTCGGTCTTTGCGGTATACCCGAGAATGCCATAGCTAAACTGGTAGATATAGGAGTAAAAGATATAACCTGTATTTCCAACAATGCAGGTGTAGATGATTTTGGACTGGGACTGTTATTGCAAAAACGCCAGATAAAGAAAATGATCTCCTCTTATGTAGGGGAAAATGATGAATTTGAACGACAGATGTTAAGTGGGGAACTAGATGTTGAACTTACCCCACAAGGTACCCTAGCAGAAAAATGCAGGGCAGCTCAGGCAGGTTTCCCGGCATTCTTTACTCCCGCAGGTTATGGCACAGAGGTAGCTGAAGGAAAAGAAACACGAGAATTTAACGGAAAAATGTATGTACTAGAGGAAGCCTATAGGGCAGATTTTGCTTTTATAAAAGCCTGGAAGGGAGATGAGGCGGGTAATCTTATTTTTAAGGGAACTGCAAGAAACTTTAATCCATGTATGTGCGGAGCAGCAAAAGTTACGGTAGTAGAGGTAGAGGAACTAGTTCCTGCGGGAAGCTTGGACCCGAACCAAGTGCATGTTCCTGGAATATTTGTGCAACGTATATTTCAGGGTGAAATGTATGAAAAGAGAATTGAGCAACGAACCGTAAGACAAAGAAAGTAACTCATGTTGGATAAAAATGGAATTGCAAAAAGAATTGCGCAGGAAGTAAAGGATGGGTACTACGTTAACCTAGGAATTGGGATTCCTACTCTGGTTGCCAATTTTGTTAGAGAGGATATAAGTGTAGAATTCCAAAGTGAAAATGGAGTATTAGGCATGGGTCCTTTTCCTTTTGAAGGCGATGAGGATGCAGATATCATCAATGCAGGAAAACAGACGATAACAACCTTACCCGGAGCGTCATTTTTTGATTCTGCCCTAAGTTTCGCCATGATTAGGGGGCAGCATGTAGATCTTACAATTTTAGGAGCTATGGAGGTCTCGCAGAATGGGGATATTGCAAATTGGAAAATTCCAGGAAAAATGGTGAAGGGCATGGGAGGAGCAATGGATTTGGTAGCTTCCGCAGAGCAAATCATCGTAGCAATGATGCATACAAATAGGGCAGGAGAATCTAAATTATTAAAAGCATGTACGCTTCCATTAACCGGTGTTGGCTGCGTAAAGAAAATTGTGACCAATCTTGCGGTAGTTGAAATAACTCCAAAGGGGTTTTTACTATTGGAGAGGGCTCCAGGGGTTACCGTAGATGAAATTATGGCTGCAACTGACGGAACGCTTATTATTAATGGTGAAGTGCCTGAGATGTTATTGGACTAAAATAAATGTCCGTTTTATCGACGAAAAGGAACACTTTTAATTTTTCACAACATTTTAGGATCGGTTGACAACAATAATATGGTTTTGAAAAGCGTTAGCTGCTATATTTACTTTGTATAAAAGCATAACATCCCAAGTATAACCATAAATTTTGCCTAAAATGAACCACATTGCACCAGAGGAAAAAGTACAAGTTTACCGTAATGATTTTTTCAGCGGTTTTATACTATTGACCAAGAAGTTATTTATGCTTTAGTATGCATTAAAGAATTAGTTAAATGAGCGACCGCTACAAGTCGCTCTTTTTTTGTGCCTTTTTGTATCCGAAACATGGCAAGTCTTTTAGGTAAGGCAATAACTACATATATTTTATTAGAGTTTGCAAAGAATTTCTAACGCCTTTTCTAAAGTTGCTTCTTTTTTGGCAAAACAGAATCGAAGTACATTGTGGTCTTCTTGGTTGGTATTGAATGAGGAAATAGGAATACTGGCTACTTGATATTGGGTTATTAATCTTTTCGCGAAAACCTCATCGCCCTCCTTTGTAATTTGTGTATAATCTAGGAGCTGAAAATAAGTGCCTTCCGAAGGTTGGATTTTAAACCTGGAACTTTCCAAACTCTTAAGGAAAAAATCTCTCTTCTGTTGATAGAAACTATTAAGGCCTAAATAGTGCTCCTCATCTTCTAAGTATTCGGCCATAGCTCTTTGAGCAGGATGGTCAACGCAAAAAACAGCAAATTGATGTACTTTTTGAAATTCTTTCATTAATGCTACTGGAGCTGCACAATACCCCAATTTCCATCCTGTAACATGAAAGGTCTTACCAAATGAAGCACAAATAAAGCTTCTATTTGCCAAGTCTGGATACCGGCAAGCGCTTTCATGGTCTTTGCCGTCGAATACAATATGTTCATAGACTTCATCGCTCAATAAAATGATATTGGTAGGCCGTAGAATGTCTTCAAGCTTTTGCATGTCGTCTTTAGACAGAATACGACCGGTTGGATTATGCGGTGTATTTAAAACAACCATTTTGGTTTTTGGTGTAATCAACTTTTTGAATGCTGTCCAGTTAATGGTATACTCTGGGGAGTTGAGCTGTAAGCATACCGGAACACCCCCGTTTAGTTCAATAGCTGGCTCATAACAATCATAAGCTGGCTTTATGACGATTACCTCATCACCAGAGTGGACAAAGGCTGTGATAGCCGTAAAAATAGCCTGAGTGGCACCAACGGTAACGGTTATTTCTGATTCGGGGTGATATTCATGATCGTGTGCTTTAGCAATTTTATGCGCTATGGCCTCACGAAGGCCATAATACCCTTGCATTGGAGCATATTGGTTATATCCTTGACGCATCGCTTGGGCTGCAAGTTCAATAAGTTTAGTATCTGCCCCGAAGTTAGGGAAGCCTTGTGATAGGTCTATAGCATCATGTTTTCGTGCCAAATTTCCCACGGTAGTAAAAATGGTGGTCTGTATATCTGGTAGTTTAGAGGTATAGTGCATTTAAAAAGAAAAATTTATTTTAAAGATAGTTCAGATATTTTGATTTTTTAAATGAGTAATCCCTTCGTCTAAATTGTGGATCAAATTAGCATTCTTTCTCCAAATTTCATTTCTGATTTTAGAGCGTTGGGAAGTGTTATAAAATAGGAGCTCCTCATTACATCTTGGATTAGGATGTGTTCTTTGCGGTTTTCGCTTGACATATCCAAAAATAAAAAATCCCATACATTTATGCATGGGATTTCATATCTATTTTAAACAGTATCGGTTTATCCTTTAACGCTGGCGCTAAGATATTCACGGTTCATACGCGCGATATTCTCCAAAGAGATTCCTTTAGGACACTCAACTTCACATGCTCCCGTATTGGTACAGTTGCCAAAACCTTCGTCATCCATTTGCTTTACCATGCTTAAAACACGATCCGTAGCCTCTACTTGACCTTGTGGTAATAATGCAAATTGAGATACTTTAGCGGATACAAATAGCATAGCAGAAGAGTTTTTACAACTCGCTACACAGGCACCACAACCAATACAAGTGGCAGCATCAAAAGCATGATCTGCATTCTTTTTTTCAATAGGTATTGCGTTTGCATCTTGGGTATTTCCAGATGTGTTTACCGATATAAAACCACCTGCTTGTTGAATACGATCAAAAGCAGATCTATCTACAATTAAATCTTTAATAACAGGAAAAGCAGTAGCCCTCCATGGTTCTATATAGATGGTATCGCCGTCTTTAAAGCTTCGCATGTGTAATTGACATACTGTTACCATAGAATCTGGTCCGTGCGCTTGCCCATTAACAAACATAGAACAAGAACCGCAGATACCTTCACGACAATCGTGATCAAATGCAACTGGTTCCTCTCCTTTTTCTATGAGGTCTTGATTTAAAACATCTAGCATTTCTAAAAATGACATATCTGGAGACACATCACCAATTGCATAATCAATTATTTTTCCTTTGTCACTAGCGCCTTTTTGACGCCATATTTTCAACGTTAAATTCATAGCTCTTTTTTATTTGTAACTTCTCTCTTTAACTTCTATAT
>CAZDOW010000084.1:0-14866 GCA_964507115.1 uncultured Maribacter sp. | reverse complement strand
GTCCGTAACCAAGGCTAAGGTTATCCGTAACCCTATGTTCCACATCAATATATGCAGCAAATTCATTAGCATACTTTTCGGTAAGCTGCTCCTCTAAAATTCCGGAGTCCTCATTGCTAGGTTCAATCTTTCCAGGGTTGAACTGGTAATAGATATTATTGATTCCGTAATTGACCTGCAGCTTATCGTTCAAGTAATGTTTTAGGTCGTATTTCACATTAAAATTTTGAATCCCCGAATCCCAATTAAATCCTACAAAATCAAGGTTTAGTCCATAGAAATAATCGGAATAAATTAAAGATAGATTAGAGAAAAGTTTATCGGAGAATAAATGGTTCCACCTAAAATTACCTACAGCATTACCATATGTATTTACAAAACTTTCACTGATACCGAATACATCTCTACCAAAATAGCCGGATAGAAAAATACTATTTTTGTCATTGATTTTATAATTCAGTTTCGTGTTCAGGTCATAGAAATAGGCGGTATTGTCCAAATCAAACAACGGAAGGAAAAAATGTGCGTAAGAGCCGCGGCCAGCTACTAAAAATGCTGCCTTATCTTTTTTAATAGGGCCTTCTACCAAAAGTCTGCTAGCTACAGCACCAATACCCCCATTTACTTTTAATTCTTTGCTGTTACCCTCCTTTTGGAAAATATCTAACACAGAGGATACCCTACCGCCATAACGAGCGGGGATGCCGCCTTTGTACAATTTTATGTCCTTAATAGCATCCGGATTGAAAACAGAAAAGAACCCGAATAGGTGCGAAGAGTTGAAAATAATGGCTTCGTCCAAAAGAATAAGATTTTGATCTACCGCACCTCCTCTAACATTAAAACCCGAAGCACCTTCGCCGGCATTGGTAACCCCTGGCAACAGTAGAATTGATTTAATGATATCCGCTTCACCAAGAATAACAGGAATTTTTTTTATAGTTTCTACAGACAAGGTATTCACGCTCATTTGAGGCTTTCTGATGTCCATTTTTTCAATGTTCTTCGTAACCACCACCTCATCCAGCCGTTCGGCTGCTTCGATAAGCTTAAAATCTATCTTCGTATTGGAATTTAGGTTAATGGTCCGTATCGTATCTTCAAAACCTAGATAGCTGACCAAGACTTCATACTCGCCTTCTGGAAGTGTTATTGAATAAAAACCATATTCATTGGTGATCACCCCTGTACCCAATGAGGGAAAGGCTACGGTTACACCAATTAGGGTTTCATTGCTGCTTTCTTCTATAATTGTGCCGCTAACGGTATATTTTTGTTGTGCAGTAGCGTGTAAGGAGAAAAAGAAGAATAGTATCAAGGATACTAATGTTGCTTGCTTCATGAAAACTTTTTTTAAAAATAAGTAGAAATACGCTATATCGATAAACCTTAACAGTATTTCTCAAAAAAAAAGGCCCTCAAGATTGAGGGCCTTTTTTTTATTTTTTATTTTTTTAAATACTATCCAATATGGTATTGAACGTACTGCTAGGGCGCATTGCTTTTGAAGCCAAATCAACGTCCGTTTTGTAATAGCCGCCAATGTTTTGCGCGGAACCTTGTGCCGCTAATAACTCGCTCAGTATTTGCTTTTCGTTTTGCTGCATCTTGGAGAAAACAGTATTGAAAGTAGCTTTTAGTTCTGTATCTGTATTTTGATTACCTAAGGCTTCTGCCCAGTACATAGCCAAATAAAAATGACTACCACGTGTATCCAATTCGTTTACTTTTCTTGAAGGCGACTTATCGTTCAAAAGGAATTTTTCGGTGGCACTATCCAAGGCATCTCCCAATACTTTTGCTTTTGCATTATCATTCTTTTCACCAAAGAATTCCAATGACACCCCTAAAGCTAAAAACTCACCCAAAGAATCCCATCGTAAATGTCCTTCCTCTAAAAACTGTTCTACATGTTTAGGTGCTGAACCTCCGGCACCAGTTTCAAATAAACCACCGCCGTTCATCAACGGCACTATGGAAAGCATTTTTGCACTGGTTCCAACTTCTAGTATTGGAAATAAATCTGTTAAATAATCTCGTAATACATTTCCAGACACTGAAATAGTATCCTTTCCTGCCTTTATGCGTTCTAGCGTAAACTGAGTAGCGTCAATAGGGGATAGGATACGTATATCCAATCCGGTGGTGTCATACTGGGGTAAGTATGTATTTACTTTTTTAATTATTTCGGAATCATGTGCCCTATTTTCATCTAACCAGAAAATTGTTGGATCTTGGGTAGCCTTTGCTCTGGAAACGGCTAATTTTATCCAGTCTTGGATGGGAGCATCCTTTACTTGGCACATTCGCCAAATGTCGCCGCTTTCAACAGTATGTTCTATGAGTGTTTCACCAGTGGCTATATCCTTAATTTTAACAACACCGCTTTCTTTTATTTCGAAGGTTTTGTCATGAGAACCATACTCTTCCGCTTTTTGAGCCATTAAGCCTACATTGGGAACGGTACCCATAGTAGTAGGGTCAAATGCACCATGTTTTTTACAAAAATCTATGGTAGTACTATATATTCCTGCATAACTGCTATCTGGTATGACTGCTTTTGTATCCTGAGATTTTCCTTCTACATTCCACATTTGTCCAGAATTACGTATCATGGCAGGCATAGAAGCATCAATGATTACATCGCTTGGCACATGTAAGTTGGTGATTCCTTTATCAGAATTTACCATGGCCAGAGCTGGTCTGTCTTTTAATGCTTGAGTAATTGCTTCGTTTATGGACACTTTATCTTCCACTGGAAGCTTTTCCAGTTTATGGAAGAGATTTTCGAGCCCATCATTCGGATTTACGCCTAGCTCCTCAAAAACAACAGCATACTTCTCAAAGACAGGTTTCAAAAATACCTCAACCACATGTCCAAAAATAATAGGGTCGGATACCTTCATCATGGTGGCCTTCATGTGAACAGAAAACAATACCCCTTGTTCCTTTGCATCTGCCACTTGTTCAGAAATAAAGGATAACAAGGCATTTTTGCTCATTACCGTTGCGTCTATGATTTCACCTGCTTGTAACGCAACTTTATCTTTTAGGATTACAGCACTGTTATTGCCAGTAGTTAGAACAATCTGCACATCTTTGGCATTGTCTAATGTTAAGGACTTCTCGTTAGATTTAAAATCTCCATGAGACATCGTAGCTACATGGGTTTTTGAATCTGGGCTCCATGCACCCATGCTATGTGGGTTTTTCTTGGCATAATTCTTAACCGCTCGTGGTGCGCGCCTATCGGAATTACCTTCTCGCAATACTGGATTTACAGCACTTCCCTTTATTTTATCGTATTTAGCCTTGATTTCTTTTTCAGCTTCTGTCGTAGCTTCATCAGGGTAGTTAGGCAGTGCATATCCTTTTTCCTGTAATTCTGTAATTGCTTCTTTTAATTGCGGTACGGATGCACTGATGTTTGGTAATTTTATGATATTGGCCTCTGGCATTTTGGCCATGGCACCTAGTTCGTCCAAATCATTACTAATTTGCTGACTTGTTTCAAGATACTTTGGAAATGAAGCTGCTATTCTGCTGGCTAGGGATATGTCTTTTGTCTCTATCTCGATTCCCGATGTTTTTGTAAAGGCTTTGACTATTGGTAAAAAAGATTCGGTTGCTAAAGCTGGGGCCTCATCAGTTTTTGTATATAAAATTTTGGACATGCGTGTTAGTTTTAATTCAAGCGCTGCGAAGATACAATATTATCTATGTTTGAATAATAGGTTTTGCCTTAATATTACAGCATTAAGCGCAGTTTTTACATGACAAAAGCCATATCATTGTACAAGTACATTGATATGGCTTTTTAGAAGTAGTTTACAGACTTTTTGTTTTAATTGTCATTAAAACGGCAACCATTGATTGCATCTGCATCGCTACATCAACGTTTGATATGCATTTCTTCCTTGGTTAGGCAACCAAAAGGAGTACTGGACATTTCTTCTCGTTGTTTTAACAGTTCATACAACTTCAAATCACATTAGCAATTGAACCTTTTGAATGTCCATCTTAGAAAATAAAAGCGACAGCCTTATTAATTAAAATGCGTTACATTTAAAATTTATTTTTTCAAGTAATTTTTAAATGTTAGTACGGAACTACGATATAAGAACGTAAACTTTATAGCAATCTCCTGTTGTTCAGATTTCACTCTTTAAACATTCAATCACACCTAAAGATAACAATTTATTGCTATGTCTATTGCTTTTTAATCAATTAGAAATCAACAGGTTATAAACATCAGTTGTTCACAATTGTTCATAAAAAAAAGCACCAATTAAAAATTGATGCTTTAAATTGAATAAGAATAGGTACGTTAAGACCTTATCTCTTTTATTCTAGCTTTCTTACCAGTCAATTCTCTGAAGTAGTAAATACGAGATCTTCGTACTTTTCCTTTTTTATTTATCTCTATTTTCTGTAATGCTGGAAGATTGACAGGAAATATACGTTCCACACCAACAGTTCCTGACATTTTACGGATAGTAAATGTTTCAGTTGCTCCAGTACCTCTTCTTTGTATAACAACGCCTTTAAAGAACTGCGTACGTTTTTTTTCACCTTCCTTAATTTCATAGTATACCGTGATTGTATCACCAGCTGAAAATTTAGGGAAGTCTTTCTTTTCTACAAATTCGTCCTGAACAAACTTAATTAATGATTCCATTATTTATTTTTAATTGGAATTAAATCAAAACAACATTCACGATTATCGTCAGAGGTTAATTTAACAGATTGCAAAAATAATTCTAAAATTAGAATCTACAAGTATTTTTTAACTATTTATTGAGGATAATCGACTCTATTGCTATTCCAATAGGTCTGGTCGTAAGTTTTCCGTGCGTTCTTGTGCTTTGTCTTCTCTCCATCGTTCTATTTTTCCAAAATTACCGCTCAGCAAAACATCTGGAACTTTCATTCCTTTATATTCCGAAGGTCTTGTGTAGACCGGTGGAGCCAATAGACCGTCTTGAAAACTATCGGTTAGTGCTGAAGTCTCGTCGTTCAGCACTCCAGGAAGTAACCTTATTATCGTATCACATAATACAGCAGCACCTAATTCTCCTCCAGAGAGCACGTAATCGCCAATGGATATTTCCTTAGTAATAAAAGCGTCTCGTACACGTTGGTCTACCCCTTTATAATGTCCACAGAGAATAACAATATTTTTTAATAAGGAAAGACTGTTAGAAGTTTGCTGGTTTAGGGTTTCTCCGTCAGGGGTCATATAAATGATTTCGTCATAGTCTCGCTCCAATTTTAGTTTCGAAATGCACTTATCTATGGGTTCTATCATCATAACCATTCCTGCTCCACCACCAAATTGATAGTCGTCCACTTGGTTATAACTGTTATTTGTATAGTCTCTAATGTTATGAAAGTGAACTTCAACCAAGCCTTTTTCTATAGCCCTTTTTAATATGGATGCGTCGAAAGGACTCTTAAGTAGTTCTGGAAGTACAGTGATAATATCAATTCGCATGGTAGGATAGGATGTCTTTAATTAGACGTCCAAAAGTAGTGAAAACAATGCGAATCTTTTTTCCAGCCTAATTTTTCATAAAGCTGTTGTGCTGGATTATCTATTGCCGTTTCTAGCCCAAGGCCCTTGAATTTATGTGTGGAACAATATTCTTTAGCTTTTTCTAATAGTGCAGTTCCGATAGCCCTTCCCCTAAACGCCTTGTTAACGAATAAATCATTAAGTAGTATTGAAGGCTGAAGGGTTACGGATGAAAATGTAAAGAATAGTTGGGTAAATCCTACTGGATTAGCATCAATACACGCAATAAAAATTACAGATTCATTTTTTGCTAATCTGTCCTTGATAAATGAGGATGACGCTTTTATATCCGAATCTTGGCCATAAAAAATTCGATATTGATCAAAGAGTGGAGCAAGCTCATCTATGTTAGATACTGTTCCTTTTTTTATGGTCAGCATAATTTCTAAAAAAAAGCTCCTAATTGGAGCTTTTTTTATTTTATTTTTTTCTGTTTGTTACGTTCGTCTTGTAGTTGCCTACTTATTTTCTGCTCCCGTTCCAAGGCTCTTCTTCTATGGTCTTCATATTCCAATTCCAGTTCAGAAAGATTGTTCTTAGCTTCTTGAGTTAGAATATTACTGTTTCTAAACCTATAGATAAAAAGACCTAATAGAAGAAATAGCCCTGCAATGATGGTCCATAAAACAATATTATAAGTTCCTTTGGATACCTGCGCACCTACCAAGGACATACTATCTTTTTCTTCACTAACAGCCGTTAAATTTGTAGTCGTTTCCTCTAGTTTCTTGTTTAGGGATGATATGGTGGTTACATGTTCAGATATCGTGGCGTTTAGTTCCGTTGTTTTTTTGGAAGTTACTGCGATTGAATCCAATACATTTTTTCTTAATTTGTATAGATTGGTCTCCTTTACCACCTCATACCGTATCCCATCGGAACGGTAGTTGCCAGACTTTTTGGAAATATAATCGAACTGCGTGCTAATGGGTCCATCGTCCAAAGAAAGTTTCTGTTTGGCTTCGGTTTCCTGACCGTAGTTCATATTGACGGTGAGTAAAATCGTCAAAAGACATAATAATCTAGAGATATTCATTTGTATTGTATTGCCGTTAAAAAATGATTTAGAGACGACTAAAGTAATTTAATATTATCAATTAAGGAAAAAAAATTAGCAAAGCTTGTCCCAAGTATACCTACGTAAAAACAATGGAGTTAAGATGTTTAACTTCATTGTTTTTTAATAGTAAGTGTACCTACGGACTTTTGAGATATATTTAGCCAATCGCATGACCTGATGAGAATACCCATATTCGTTATCATACCAGATGTAAAGAATTAGATTTTTTCCGTTATTCGAAACTAGTGTAGCCTTACTATCATAAATAGATGGCGCTGAAGTTCCAACAATGTCTGATGATACTAGTTCTTTACTTAAAGAATACTTTATTTGCTCTACCAAATCCCCTTCTAAAGCATATTTCTTTAAAATGGTATTTACACCATTCAAAGATGTCTTGTTTATAAGGTCTAAATTAAGAATCGCTAATGATCCGTTAGGAACTGGGACCCGAATAGCATTAGAACTTAGTTTACCTTTCAACGAGGGTAAGGTTTTAGTCACGGCTTCTCCGGCGCCAGTCTCTGTAATAACCATATTAAGCCCGGCAGCACGCCCTCTTCGGTACTTACCATGCATATTATCTACCAGATTCTGATCATTAGTATACGCATGGATTGTTTCTAAATGGCCTTTTTTTATACCTAACGAGTCCTCTATTACCTTAAGGATAGGGGTAATGGCGTTGGTAGTGCAAGACGCCGCGGAGAAAATTTTAGTAGTGTCCGGGTCATGTTCCAGATGGTTTATACCGTGGACAATGTTAGGCACCTCCTTGCCTGGTGCCGTTAATAATACTTTTGAAGCTCCTTTAGACTCTAAATGTCTGGAGAGTGCCGTCTTGTCCCTAAACGCTCCAGTATTATCTATGACTAGCGCATCTGAAATTCCATATTTGGTGTAATCTATATCTTCAGGTTGGTTGGCATTAATCACGTGTACCGTAGTACCGTTAATAATTAATGCATTTGTTTTAGCATCTATTCCTACAGTACCTGAAAAATTACCATGGACCGAATCTGTTCGTAATAGGCTAGCTCTTTTCTCCAAAATATCCGAGTTTGTTGCACCTCTAACTACGATAGCTCTTAAGCGTAATTGGTTGCCTTTTCCTGTTTTGGACATAAGCTCGCGAGCTAGTAAACGTCCAATCCTTCCAAAACCATATAATACAACGTCTTTAGGTTTTATGTGCGGAGTGTCTGAAGCATCTTTTAACTTTTCTACCACAAACGCTTTAACGTTATTAAAATTATTATCGTCAGCATGATACTCGTAGGTAAGTTTCCCTATATCTAATTTGGAAGGCGGAAGCTTAATATCGTTTATCGCCCTTAACAATTCTACAGAGTCAAAGATAGAAATAGGTTTTTGCACAAACTCGCCTGCGTATTCATGTAAATGAATGATATCGCTAACATTCTTATCGATTACTTGATTCTTAAAAAGAACTATTTCGATGGACTTATCATACCACAGATCGCTAATAATTTTGATAAATTCGGTTGTTGCCTTTCTGCGATCGGCTTGGAAAGCCAGTTCTTTTTCGTAGGAAATTTTCCGTGACATAATGGGTTTTGTGTTGTATTTATTAGTGCAAAACTACATATTTCAAACGTTTTCGTAAGGTAATTTCAAAAAAAAAACACCTCCATCGGAGGTGTTTTTTTAAATAGCATATTTTAAGTTATTGAAAGATAACTCGTTCCCTTTCACCATCAGTGTTGATCATGGTGATTACGGTTTTACCATACCTGGTAATAGCTCCAAAGGCGGTATAAGCTTCGTCTATATTACCAATCTCCTTATCGTCTACTTTTATTATAACCTTACCGTATAGGCCATAATCTCTATATATCTCTGGGACTCCTGTTATTTTAACCCCTTTTTTAGTCTTGAAATTCTTCTTGTCGGACTCTGTAAGATTCTTGACCTCCATTCCCATTTCAGGAACAATTAATTTTTGTTTTTTCTTTAAAATAATCGGTACTGTAAACGCTCCCTCTTTTCTTTCTAAGATTAGTTCCACTGTATCCCCTGGTCGTTTGGTTGCCAAGTAACCAGTTAAGTCAGGAAATTTATGTACTTTGATTTTGTCAACTTGTTTAATAATGTCTCCAATTTTTAGTTCTGCATCGTAAGCACCCGATTCCTCTTCTATGTACTCAATATAGACCCCATCAATATTATTTATACCTCGTTCCACTGCATCTTTAGTGTTTACAGGAGCAGGACTAATACCAATAAATCCTTTGAGCACATTGCCGTATTCCATGATATCATCCACCACTTTTTTTGCAATGTTACTAGGCACTGCAAAAGAATAGCCCACATATGATCCTGTTTGTGAAGAAATAGCGGTATTGATGCCGATTAAATCCCCATTTGTGTTTACCAATGCTCCACCAGAATTTCCTGGGTTTACAGCAGCATCCGTTTGTATGAATGACTGATTGGTTCGTGTATCCAAACTTCTAGCTTTTGCACTCACAATTCCTGCAGTTACGGTAGAAGTTAAATTAAAAGGGTTTCCAACAGCAAGAACCCATTCTCCAATTTTAGTATTGTCAGAATCCCCAAAGGCCAAATAGGGCAGTTTTTCCTTGGTTTCTATTTTTATCAAGGCAATGTCCGAGTTTGGGTCCGCACCAATTAATTTGGCTTCATATGTTTGGTTATTGTTAAGGGTGACTTGTAATTGACTAGCCTTTGTAATAACATGGTTGTTGGTTACAATATACCCGTCCTGTGAAATTATCACCCCAGAACCCGTACCCACTTGAGGTGTAACGTTACCTCCAGACCCGTAAAAGAAATCAAAAATACTTGTAGGGGTTTTATTTATCGTTATATTTTGAACGTGGACCACTGCATTAACCGTCGTTTCAGCTGCATTGGTAAAATCCACTTCGTTTATTCCAGCACCTCTTGCCGATGTTGGGGTAATACTGGTATTGACAATGGAGCCGTTTTCCGCTTGTGTTACAATGGCATAATTTGGTGTCTCAAAAAGGAGTTTGTAAGCACCCAAGGTAATTGCACCTGCAAAAATTGAGATTAACAAAAGACTTCCTACTTTTTTCATGTAACTAAATTTTATTCTGTTCCCTGTAAAATTAGTTGATTTTATATTCTGTAACAGGCCTTTAACGACTTTTTAACTGCCAAAAAAACCTTAATAAAATCCTATCTTTGTTCTTTTGTATATGACATAATGAAAATTGAATTTTATAAATACCAAGGTACTGGAAACGATTTCGTGATGGTCGATAATCGTAGTTCATTTTTTCCTAAAGCAAATGTTGCACTCATAGCACATTTATGTGATAGAAGATTTGGTATAGGTGCGGATGGCCTTATTCTATTGGAGAAGGATGTCCAATCTGATTTTCGAATGGTCTATTACAATTCAGATGGTAAAGAGAGTACCATGTGTGGGAATGGTGGACGTTGTATCGTTTCCTTTGCAAACTTTCTTGCCATTATAGGAAATGAGACTACATTTCTTGCCATAGACGGTCTACACCATGCAACTATCAATTCGGATATCGTGCATCTAAAAATGAAGGATGTTGTTGGGATTAAAACAAAACCCAATGCAACATTTATGGATACAGGGTCTCCCCATCATGTTCAAATGGTATCTAATCTTCCAAAATTAAACGTGGTAAAGGAAGGTGGTAAATTAAGATATGGTCTTTATGGTAAAGTGGGCAGTAATATCAATTTTGTTGAAGAAAACACCGATGGGGAGTTTGCTGTGCGCACCTACGAACGAGGTGTGGAAGATGAGACACTCTCTTGTGGTACTGGCGTTACCGCTGTTGCTTTGGCTATGCATTCCCTAGGTGCCACAAAAAAGTCAAAAGTAAAAGTAAACGTACTTGGAGGGAAATTAGAGGTTACTTTTGTCCCTACATCAAAAGGATATGAGAATATTTACCTTATAGGTGAGGCAAAACAAGTATTCAAAGGCGAGCTAAAATGGAACTCTTAAAAGGTGAACATATATTCTTAAGAGCCTTGGAAAAGGAGGATCTTGACTTTCTTTTTAAATTGGAAAATGATACGGGTATTTGGGAGATAAGTGGTACGGTTGCTCCGTATTCTAAAAGTATTCTCGAATTTTATTTGGAAAATGCCCATAGGGATATATATGATGTTAAGCAGTTGCGTTTGGTTATATGTACTAATAACGGCATTGTTTTAGGGCTAATTGATTTGTTTGATTTTGATCCGAAAAATAAACGAGCTGGGATAGGAATTATCATTGTTGAAGAGTCCAAAAGGAATAGGGGGGTAGGTTCGGAAGCTTTGGAAATTCTCTGTACTTATGCGTTTCATAGCTTGGAGTTACATCAACTATATGCAAACATTTTAGAGGAAAATGAAAGAAGTATTCATTTGTTTAAAAAATTAGGCTTTACCAAAGTAGGAATCAAAAAAGATTGGGTAAGCAGCGGTGGGGAGTATAAAAATGAAGTTTTATTTCAAAAAATAAATAGGTAATGTACATAAAGAAAATTTTATTATTTCTGGTGTTTATAAGTCTTGTTGTTGGGGGAATATTCTCTTATAAAGTTTATAGTGCTTTTTTTACACCAAATACCGCCTTCAATAATAAGGAAGCTTTTGTGTATATACATAGCGATGCCAGTTTTTCTGATGTAAAAAGTGATTTAGCACCTTTATTGAAGGATATAGATGCTTTTGAATCGGCCGCTCAAAAGAAAGGCTATGCTCAGAATATACGTGGCGGAAAATATCGTATTAAAAACGGTATGACCAATAATGATATCATTAATACATTACGCGTACAAAACATACCTGTTACGGTTGCTTTTAATAACCAAGAAACTTTGGCCGACCTTGCCGGTAGAATTTCCGTTCAAATAGAAGCGGACAGTCTAAGTCTTTTAAAAACGTTTCAGGATCCTAAATTTTTATCAGCGAATAGCTTTGACTTAGAAAACAGCCTTGCATTATATATTCCAAATACCTACGAATTTTTTTGGAATACAGATGCAGAGGATTTTAGGGCTAGAATGCTAAAGGAGTATAAACGATTTTGGAACGATACTAGAATGCAAAAGGCCAAGACTTTGAAGATGACCCCAAATGAAGTGGTAGCCTTAGCGTCCATAGTGCACAAGGAAACTGCAAAGATAGATGAGCGCCCAAAAGTAGCAGGCCTTTATTTAAACAGGTTAAGAACAGGTATGTTGTTGCAGGCGGACCCTACCGTTATTTATGGAATAAAAAAAGAGACTGGAAATTTTGATACAATTATAAAACGCGTACTCTACAAAGATTTGGAATTTGATTCTCCTTACAATACATATAAAAATTCAGGTTTACCTCCTGGGCCGATTACTATGCCAGATATTAGTGCTATCGACGCCGTTCTTAATTCAGAAAAACATAACTACTTTTATATGGTAGCCAATGTAGAAAACTTTGGGTACCATATGTTTGCTAAGGATATGGCGCAGCACAACCGAAATAAGGTGCAATACATCCGATGGATAAACGCCCAAAAAATAAGAAGATAAGCGTATTGTCGGAATTTTACGACAGGTTAGCTGTTCCTGATACAGTTTTAACATATTCTTGCCAAACTAGATTGCTTTCCGGTCTAACTTTGTCCACTGAAATTTAAGCACGCAGTTTAAACTGCTGTAAGTCTTAAGAAATAAATAATATGAGAAGATGGATAATGATATTTTGTCCGCTTATCGTGATGTTTATTTTATCTGGTTTTGGATTTAGCCCTTTTAAAGTTGAGGTGCCCGAACCACTTAAGGTAAAAGAACCTACTACGGTTTTGTTTCCCAAAGACAAAACTGTTATGAATGATTTTGAATTAATGCCTCCCTTTGCGGGAAGGAAGTTTACTGGTTTTAAAGAGGCTTTGGCCTTTAAGGAATCTCAAGGGGACTACTTTGTAGTTAATACCTTCGGATATTTAGGTAAATTTCAATTTGGCATGAGCACTTTAGAACTAATGGGCGTTCGTAACGAACAGAAGTTTTTATCAGATCCTGTGTTACAGGAAAAAGTTTTTCAAATTAATATTGCTAGAAATAAATGGATTTTACGGCGAGATATTAAAAGGTTTGTTGGAAAACGTATTCGTGGTATAGAAATCACAGAATCCGGTATTCTTGCAGCTGCACACCTTGCTGGCGCGGGTAACGTAAAACGGTATTTAAGATCTTTTGGTTTAAAGGATGTGATGGACGGTTACGGGAGTAATATTACGTATTATATTAAGGAATTTTCAGGGTACGACATCTCAAGTGTGGCGGCCGTAAAGAATCCTAGAATATAAAAGTTACTAAATAGGTGCAATGGGAAACCTTGGCAATTTTGTCAAGGTTTTTTTATGCCTGAATGATAAAAATAGCGGGACGTTTGTGCAGGTCTATTTTTTCGTTTTTCCATTCGGATGCTGTTTTAGTACTTATAAATTCAGTATTCAAAGTGATATCACAAGCCACACATAGATGAGTAGTGCCAGCTAATGATTTTTGCAGTTCCTCTAGTAACTTATTGTTCCGATAAGGAGTTTCGATGAATAATTGGGACTGGTTCTCGTCTCTAGATTTTTTTTCCAATCGCTTAATTTCTTTTTTTCTTTCCGAAGAATCAATAGGTAGGTAGCCGTTAAAAGCGAAATTCTGACCGTTTAAACCACTTGCCATTAATGCCAAAACTATAGAGGAAGGTCCCACTAAGGGAATTACCTGTATGTGTTTTTGATGTGCTAATTTTACTACTGCCGCACCAGGATCTGCAATGCCAGGACAGCCTGCTTCCGATAAGATTCCCATATCCTTACCGGAAAGACACGGTTCTAGAAAATGAGGTATTTCCGACGCTTCTGTAAACTTGTTCAAGGCGAAAAGATGCAAAGATGGTTGTGACTTTCTTGGACTTATTTTTTTTATGAAATGCCGCGCTGTTTTTTCGTTCTCTACCACATAATGGTCTATACTTTCTATGGCTCTTTTTATAGAAATTGGGAGCACTTCCAATGGTGGGCAGTCGCCCAATGTAGTGGGAATCAAATATAGTTTTCCTTTCTTTATCGCATCATTCCTCATAACCTTGCTTCTAAAGTTGTTTTACAATATGTTCACAGGCAGTATCAATCATTTGAAAAACACGTTCAAATCCATCTTTGCCGCCATAGTATGGGTCTGGAACTTCTTTTTCACTTCTATCTATCTCGCTCAGCAATAAATGAACTTTACTAGCTTGCTCTTTAGTTTTGCTTAATTGAACAATATCCTCGTAGTTGGTTTTGTCCATGGCATAAATAATATCAAACCGCTCAAAGTCTAGTACGCTAAATTTCCTGCATGTCTGTTTACTTATGTCCACACCATATTTTTTGGCAACGGCAATAGACCTACTATCTGGAGGGTTGCCTATGTGGTAACCCGCTGTTCCAGCGGAATCTACCAGTACATGAGTATTCTTTACCTTGCTTTTGAGAATGCCTTCGGCTAATGGAGACCTACAGATATTTCCTAGGCAGACCATTAACACTTTTGTAATCATGAAAGGATTAAGATAATTTCTTTGTGAGATCGTCAATATACTTTCGGAACTGTTTATCGGTTTCCGCTAGGTTATCAACAGTTTTGCAGGCATGTAGCACAGTTGCATGATCTCTTTTTCCTATTTGTGACCCAATACTGGCCAAAGAGGCCTTGGTAAGCTTTTTGGCAAAGAACATAGCCAGTTGTCTTGCCTGTACAATATGTCTCTTCCTAGTTTTGGACTGTAATGTAGCGACATCCATTTCAAAGTAATCAGAAACTACTTTTTGTATGTAATCTATGGAGACTTCACGTTTTGTGTTTTTCACAAATTTCTCCACTACTTGTTGTGCGAGCTCTATCGTTACTTCTCTCTTATTCAAAGTAGATTGTGCAATCAACGAAATAATCGCACCTTCTAATTCCCTGATATTGGTTTTAATATGTTTAGCAACGTACTCTACAATTTCCTCTGGCATCTCAACGCCATCCCTATACAGTTTGTTTTTAAGTATTGAAATACGTGTTTCGTAATCTGGAGTTTGTAATTCAGCCGAGAGTCCCCATTTGAATCGCGAAAGCAAACGTTGTTCTATATCTTGCATATCTACAGGCGCTTTATCCGAAGTAAGGATAACCTGTTTTCCATTTTGATGTAAATGATTGAAGATATGGAAGAATACA
>CAZDOW010000083.1:0-15011 GCA_964507115.1 uncultured Maribacter sp. | reverse complement strand
CAGGTAAGACTACAGTCTGTATTGATACCATTTTGAACCAAAAAGAGTTTTACGATGCTGGTGAGCCAGTATATTGTATTTATGTTGCTATTGGTCAAAAAGCATCAACGGTTGCAGGAATTGCACAAGTATTAGAAGACAAAGGCGCAATGGCCTATACAACAATAGTAGCTGCAAACGCATCTGATCCTGCACCAATGCAGGTATATGCCCCTTTTGCAGGTGCATCTATTGGAGAGTATTTTAGGGATACAGGTCGCCCAGCTTTGATTATATATGATGATTTATCAAAACAAGCGGTAGCCTACCGTGAGGTTTCTTTGTTATTAAGAAGACCACCGGGACGTGAAGCATACCCTGGAGATGTTTTTTACCTACACTCTAGATTACTAGAGCGTGCAGCAAAGGTCATTAATGATGATGCCATTGCTAAGAACATGAACGATTTGCCTGATGTATTGAAGCCAATTGTAAAAGGTGGAGGTTCTTTAACCGCTTTACCAATCATTGAAACACAAGCTGGTGATGTATCTGCGTATATCCCAACAAACGTAATTTCCATTACGGATGGTCAGATTTTCTTGGAGCAGGATTTATTTAACCAAGGGGTTCGTCCAGCCATTAACGTAGGTATTTCGGTATCTCGTGTAGGTGGTAATGCACAGATTAAATCCATGAAAAAGGTAGCGGGTACCTTAAAATTGGATCAAGCTCAGTTCCGTGAATTGGAAGCTTTTGCCAAGTTTGGTTCAGATTTGGATGCAGCAACATTGAACGTGATTGAGAAAGGACGTAGAAATGTTGAAATTTTGAAGCAAGCTCAAAATGATCCTTTTACGGTAGAAGATCAAGTTGCTATCATTTATGCAGGCTCTAAGAACTTGTTAAGAGACGTTCCAGTAGAGAAAATAAAGGAATTTGAAAGAGATTATATAGAGTTCTTAAATGCGAAGCACAGAGGTATATTAGATACACTTAAAGCAGGAAAGCTAACGGATGAGGTTACGGATACCTTAAACGCAGTTTGTAAAGAGCTTTCAGCGAAGTACATAGGGTAAAAATTAATAACGAGTACAACTCATAAAGCACTTAAGTACTTTGTACTCGCTACTTAATACTATAGAAAAATGGCCAATTTAAAGGAAATACGAAATAGGATAGCATCGGTTTCTTCTACTATGCAGATAACCAGTGCCATGAAAATGGTATCTGCCGCTAAATTGAAGAAGGCTCAAGATGCAATTACGGCGATGAGGCCGTACGCTGATAAGCTAACGGGATTATTGCAAAGCCTTAGTGCGAGTATGGATTCCGATTCCGGAAGTAAGTACTCGGATAATAGAGCAGTGAACAAAGTCTTGGTCGTTGCCATTACTTCCAATAGAGGTTTGTGTGGTGCTTTTAATACCAACATCCTTAAACAGTGCGTATACTTGGCTGAGGACCTTCACACAGGAAAGCAAGTAGATTTTGTAGCTGTTGGAAAGAAAGCTAGTGATTATTTAGGAAAAAAGTATACGGTCGTTGCCAATCATAGTAGTGTTTATGACGATCTTACGTTCGATAATGTTGCTAGGATTGCGGAGAGTCTAATGGAGCAATTTACCAATGGTTCATATGATAGGATTGAAATTATTTATAATAAGTTCAAGAACGCAGCTACGCAGATAGTAATGACTGAGCAGTTTTTGCCTATTGTTCCTTTGGTGGGACAAGAGAAAATAAGTGCGGATTACATTTTTGAACCATCCAAACTAGAAATCATTGAACAATTGATTCCAAAATCCTTAAAAACACAACTCTATAAAGGTATTAGGGATTCTTTTGCAAGTGAGCATGGCGCGCGTATGACAGCGATGCATAAAGCAACAGATAACGCCACAGAGCTTAGAGATCAGTTAAAGCTAACATACAACCAAGCAAGACAGGCCGCGATTACCAATGAAATACTAGAGATTGTTGGCGGTGCTGAAGCCTTGAATAGCTAAGTAAAAGTAACGCATACTAATCAAATTATAAAAACCTCACAAACTGTGAGGTTTTTCTGTTTTATCTCCATTTTGTTCTCCTTTTTTAATCGATTTTTGCCCCATAAATGAAAGCAAAGAAAACCGCCTTACTTTTTATTTTTATTACGATTCTTGTCGATGTTATTGGCATTGGTATCATCCTTCCTATTATTCCAGAGCTAATAATGGAGCTGACTGGGGAAGGAACCCATATGGCCGTGATTTATGGTATGTGGTTAACAACGGCATTTGCAGGAATGCAATTCTTGTTTTCTCCGGTTCTTGGAGAAATTTCAGATAGATTTGGTAGGCGCCCAATTCTTTTACTAGCGCTTCTAGGACTGAGCATAGATTACCTCCTGCATGCATGGGCGCCCACGATAACTTGGTTGTTTTTAGGTAGATTCTTGGCGGGGATAACAGGTGCAAGTTTTACAGTTGCTTCTGCTTATATAGCCGATATTAGCACCAAGCAGGAAAAGGCAAAGAATTTCGGGCTCATTGGTGCCGCATTCGGATTAGGGTTCATTATCGGTCCAGGTATAGGAGGATTTTTTGGAGAAATTAATATTCGTTTACCTTTCTATATAGCAGCAGCACTCACCTTTGCCAACTTCCTATTTGGCTGGTTCTTTGTGCCGGAATCTTTGGCCGTTGAGAATAGAAGACCTATTAATTTGGTTAAAATGATTCCAGGGGTTTCCTTGGTTAGCCTTAGAAATTACAAAGGTGTTTTACTTTTGATATCAGCTTTCTTTTTGGCCAATCTCGCAGGGCAGGCATTACCATCCACTTGGTCATATTATGGTATTGAACGTTATGATTGGAGTCCAAGGGATATAGGTGTTTCTTTAATGGTCGTAGGACTTTTGGTAGCCATTGCTCAAGGTTTTCTTGTCGGAATTGTTGTAAAGAAGTTTGGCCGTAAAGTAGTAGTGATATCCGGTTTTTTATTGTGGACCATAGGGATGTTCCTGTTTTCTTTAGCGGATGAACCTTGGATGCTTTATGCTTTTCTGATTCCTTATGCTTTAGGAGGTGTTGCAGGGCCAACAGTGCAAGGGGTTATTTCAAATCAGGTTTCTGAAAAGGAACAAGGAAATCTACAAGGTGCTATCACAGGTCTTATAAGCGTTACTGCTATTTTGGGACAATTGATATTCTCCCCGGTGTTTTATTATTTTATACGCCCAGAGGGCGATATTTACTTTCCTGGCGCTCCGTATGCCTTGGCGGCCATTTTCCTCCTTGTGGCGCTCTTTTTTGCTTCCTTGGCTATGAAAAGGATGAATCTCTCTGCTGAAGAAGGGGAAATATCTTCGGAGATTTCTGTAAAGTAATAGTTGCTTATTGCAGGGGGTAAAGAACTTATTTTAGTTAGAATGGAAGTTTTTTGTTCAGTACATGTAACATTTATGAAAAAATGTATCTAAAAGGAAAATCCTTAAAACAGATACAATGAAAGCACTGAAAATAAGCCATTTAATTTTCATTCTTATCAGCTCCCTTATTGGGAACGCTCAAGAATACCCGTTTAAAGTCATAGTAAAAGGACAGGGACAACCAATTCTATTTTTCCCTGGTTTTACCTGTACTGCTGCTGTTTGGGAAGATACGGTTAACGAACTTTCCAAAAATTATGAGTGTCATGTCTTTACTTTTTCAGGTTTTGGAGGCGTAGCACCTGTAGAAAAACCTTGGTTTCCTAAAATAAAAAATGGAGTAGAAGCTTATGTAAAGAAGGAAAACTTAAAAAATCCAATTATCGTTGGACATAGTTTGGGTGGTACTTTAGGTCTCTGGTTGGCTACGGAAAAGAAACATCCTTTTTCAAAAGTAGTGGTAGTGGATGCATTACCTGCAACGGGAGCGCTTATCATACCAAATTTTAATAGTGAAAACCTCATATATGAAAGCCCTTGGAACAAACAAATGTTAGGTATGGATGATGCTTCCTTTGCGGCTATGGCTACTCAAATGGCCAGAGGAATGGTATTGAACAAAGAAAAAATAGAGCAAATTAAAGACTGGATACTTCAAGCCGATAGAGAAACCTATGTGTATGGCTATACAGACCTATTAAAGCTTGATTTAAGAGAGGATATTAGTAAAATCGACATTCCGGTCACTATTTTGGCAGCAGCACAACCTTATGGCTTGGAAATGGCTAAAAGCACATATTCAAAGCAGTACAAGAATCTACAGAATTATGAGATTGAATTTGCAGCGGATGCTGCCCATTTTATTATGTACGATAGTCCTGTATGGTTTCAAGAAAAATTAATCACTAGTTTGGGAAACTAATGAATAGCACCGAAAAAACATATAAAGAAATTTACACCCAACATTATGCTAAGGTGATGCGATTATGTCTTGGCTATGTTGCAGGAGACCAAGATCTGGCTAAAGATTTAACTCAAGAAATTTTTATAAAGATTTGGGAAAACTTAGAAAGCTTTAGAAGTGAGAGCAGCATAAGCACCTGGATCTACAGAATAAGTGTGAACACCTGTCTGTCTAACTTAAGAGCTAGGAAAAAGGTTTCCAGAATAATTGCAATCGCCGATGTTCCTGAGATTAGTGAAGAACATACTGATACGGATAGCGCACATCAACTAGCGCTTTTGTATGCGTGTATAAAAAAACTATCAGAAACAAACCGGGCTATTATTTTATTAGTATTGGAAGGACTTCCGCATAAGGAAATATCCGATATCATCGGAATAAAATATGATGCTATTCGTACGCGAATACATCGAATTAAAAGTCAATTAACAAAATGTGTATCCCATGAATAATTTTGAAGAGATAGAATCAAATTGGAAAAATCAACCCGCAATACAAGTAACAGAAGAAGGGTTTGAAGATGTATTGAATGAATTGCGAAAAATTAAAAATAAACAACGCATTACAAATGCAGTATTGAGTAGTACTGCGCTCATATTAGTCGTTTTTTTCTTCTACATATCAGGATATAGTAACCAACAAGTAATTTTTGGAATTTCTTTAATGGTTGGGGGTCTTTTGGTGCGTATTTTGCTTGAAGTCCTAAGTGTAAGGAAACTTAAGAAAATGAACGCGTTGTCACATAGAACTGAATTTAGAAATGACTTGATAGGGTATTATAAGGGTCGAAAATTTGTGCATTTTGTATGGACACCACTAATAATTCTTAGTTACGTCGCCGGTTTTCTGATCCTCTTGCCGCTTTTTAAAGCTAATTTGTCATCAGGATTCTATGCGTATATCATTATATCCTCCATCGTGCTCTTAATCTCTTTATCTTTTTTTATAAGCAAACAGATTAGAACTGAAATGAGAAATCTAAAACGGCTGCAAAAGGGTTAAAATCTTGACCCTGTTAATTTGTGCTTTTTTTTCTTCCATGGCTATGAGAAATCTCGCGCCCGAAACCGAATAGGACGATTTTTAAATTAAGGAACAGAAGTATAGGATTACGTAAAAAATAAAGTTGGCACTACTTTTGGTTTTATATCTTTGACAAAAACCAAACACAAAGCTAGAGATGGAAAATTTAAAATATATCGTTTTGATTATGGCATTCGGACTTTTTAGCTGCTCCTCCCAAAAGAAATTACAGACACAGACACCCTTTGAAATCGGGAATGCTACGTGTCAGGAATATATTGGCGGAATGGAAAAAAGTGGAACCGGAATGACACTTAGAATACCAGTGACTATAGATCCAACTGCCGAGATAGAGATGATGGAGGTGTTCTTTCGAGGCAAAAAAGCTACAGTATCTATGGAGGAAATGGACGGAAAGAGATACGCCATTGCAAAAATACCAAATTCTAAAGGCGGTTCTTCCGAAACAGTAGACTTAAATCTAGCGTTAACGGAGGCTGTACTAAGCTTTAAGGAGAAGGGAAAATTAAAATACACCAAGATTACAGATATAAAACAAAAGCAACCGCTTATTTATAAGAGTATCCCTAAAAACTAACTTTGTTTCCAGGGTCTAAATAGGTACTTTTATGGTTTCAACCCAAGATGTTTGAATCCACTTAAAAAACTTTTCCAACAAACGGCTATTTATGGTCTGGCGACAGTGTTGCCCAGGATGCTCAACGTTATACTTGTGCCTATCTATACAGCTGTGATGCTTCCGGATTCTTACGGAGAAGTTATAGTGATATTTGCTTATTTTGCTATTTTCAATGTATTCTTGGCCTATGGCATGGAGACGACTTTCTTCCGTTTCTATAAGGAAGCTGATCAGCGAAAAAAAGTAGTGACAACTTCCCTGCTTTCCATTTTGGCAACTACGCTATCATTTTTGATTATAGGTTTTCTTTTTAAGGGTACTTTGTCCCAGCTGCTAGAGATTCAACCCAAATATATCGGATATGTTTTTGGAATTTTAGCGTTGGATGCTTTGGCGATCATACCATTTGTATGGCTCAGGGCCAATGAAAAGCCTATGCGTTTCGCTGCTGTCAAAATTGTCAATGTTACATTGAATTTAGGACTAAATATTTTTTTCTTACTACTATTGCCTAGATGGATTTCTCCAGAAAGTACTGGCTTATTCAGTAAAATCTATTTCGAAAATTTCGATATATCTTATATATTAATTTCGAATTTGGTCGCAAGTGGGGTCACATTAGTACTGTTGTTACCGGTATACTTAAGAAGACCGTACATTTTTGATGTAATACTTTGGAAGCGGATGATGCGTTATGCCATGCCCGTGCTTATAGCCGGGATTGCATTTACAGTGAACGAAGTTTTTGATAAAATTTTGTTAGAGCGACTATTGCCAGAAGATATTGCCATTGCCGAGGTAGGCAAGTATGGAGCCTGTATTAAACTAGCGGTTTTTATGACCTTGTTCGCTACGGCTTTTAGAATGGGGATTGAACCTTTTTTCTTCAGTCACTCAGAGACTAAGAATCCTCAAAAAGCCTATGCCCAAATCACGAATTATTTTGTAGTCCTCGGCAGTATTATTTTATTAGCAGTAGTGGTATTTGCAGATGTATTAAAAGAACTTTTCGTTAGGGATGAGGCTTACTGGGATGCTATGCCCGCGGTTCCTATTATTTTATTGGCCAGTTTTTTCTTAGGAATTTATCACAATCTATCTGTATGGTATAAGGTAACTGATCGCACACAGTTTGGGGCCTATATTTCAATGATAGGAGCTGTGCTTACCATCATTATCAATTTTGCCCTCATACAGTATTTTAGTTATATGGCATCCGCTATGGCCACATTGGTCGCCTATGGTACTATGATGGTACTTTCCTTTTATTTTGGCCGTATGTATTATCCTATTCCATATAATTTTAGAAAAATTGGATTTTATTTAGGAGTATCAACCCTTTTTTCAATCTTATCGTTTTATATTTTTGATAGAAATCTGATTATTGGGATAGGCTTACTGCTTATTTTTCTCGGAATTGTTTATAAGTTAGAAGCGGATAACCTTAAAAAAGTTTTTTTAAAAGGATGAACATTAAAATAATCAATAAATCGGCACATGATTTGCCACACTACGAAACAGGAGCATCTGCCGGAATGGATTTACGTGCCAACATCTCTGTGTCCATTACTTTGGCACCCTTGGAAAGGACTATCATTAAAACAGGTCTTTTTATGGAACTCCCGGTAGGTTATGAAGCACAAGTAAGACCAAGAAGTGGTTTGGCGGCGAAAAAAGGAATCACAGTTTTGAACGCCCCAGGCACTATTGATGCTGATTATAGGGGAGAGGTAGGTGTTATTTTGGTAAACCTGTCCCAAGAGAGCTTCGTAATAGAGAATGGAGAGCGGATTGCCCAAATGGTCATTGCCAAACATGAACGAGCCGAGTGGGAGGAGGTAGCAGAACTGTCCAATACGGTACGGGGAAAAGATGGCTTTGGGAGTACTGGGGTAAAATAGGCAAGGTGCGTATTAAAAAAACAGAAGTAAGGGCAAACGAATGATGCGATTTGGTTTCTTGTGGGTCATGACGATGGGAACTTTCGGATTCCTAGGTACTACTTATGGCCAAGAGGATCAGAAAATAGTGGTCGAGAAGAGCGCAGAGGTCTTTTTAGAAGAGTATTCTGATGAATTTCAGGAGAATTTCTTTGAAGGACTTAAACAAAAGGGAATACAAAACTACGATAGAGCAATCAATTTTTTATTGGAATGTAAACGATTAAAACCAGAAAACAGGGCCGTAACCCATGAATTGGCGAAGCTTTATTTTTTAGACAAGAATTACGTGGAATCGCGAGCCTATGGTATCGAAGCTGTATCACAAGTTCCCAATAACTACTGGTATCTAAATACATTGATGACGACTTTAAAAAAGCAGGGTAATGATATTGATGTTTTAGCAAATGAAATTCCCATCGGTGACCCCAAACTACAAGAAAACCTTGCGAAAATTTATTATAGAAGGGGAAAATATGAAGCTGCTTTAAAGCTACTTAATCCTTTACAGAAGTCAAAGAGTATAACGGTTCTGGAACAGAAAGCAACGGATGCCTTGGACAAAAAGAAAAACAGCAGGAAAAGTGTTTCGTTTATTGCCACTGTTGTTAATACTGATATGAACGATTTGGAGAGTTATAAGTCAAGAATTGATGATTTACTAATAATACCGGCCGATAATCCTATATTGTTGCAGGTTTCCGAAGAGGCTTTGGAAAGTTATCCTGCTCAACCCTATTTTTATTATGCTCATGGTTATGCCTTAAATAAAAATGGAAGCCATAGAGAAGCAATTGAGATTTTAGAAACGGCTTTGGATTATATGCTTAGTGATAATTCCTTGGCAAATAGGATTTATACAGAACTCTCAATAGCATACAATGCAATCTCCAATCCTTCAAAGGCAAATATGTACCTTCGTAAGGTAAAACCCGGATTTTAATTATGGCGAGTAGTTTAACTCAGTATTTAAAGGTATGCGCTTATGTACTTTTAATAGTATTTGTATTCTCTTGTAAAGGTGCCAAAGTAGTAAGCGATGGTAGCATAGATGATCGTTTATCCGCAAAATCGGTCATTAAGGCGCATTACCAGAATAAGACCAATTTTAAGACGCTAAGAGGTAAGTTGAAAATTGACTACGACAACGGAGAGGATACCCAAAGCTTTACGGTTAGCCTACGTATGGAAAAAGACCAAGGGATTTGGATTAGCGCCCCATTCGGAATAGTAAAAGCCTATATTACCCCAAATAGCGTTTCGTTTTATAATAAATTAGAAAACGAATATTTTGAAGGGAATTTTTCTTACCTCAGTCAACTTCTAGGTACGGAAGTGGATTTTAATAGTGTTCAAAACTTACTCTTGGGAGAGGCCATCTTCGATTTAAAAAATGACAGGTATCTTATAAGCGCAATAGACAATAATTACCAGCTTACCCCTAAAACGACCAGAGAACTATTTAAAGTGCTTTTTCAAATAGAGCCGAAGAACTTTAAAATGGCAACACAACAAGTATCCCAACACGCAAAAGGTAGGCTCCTTCAAATTAGTTATAAAAACTATCAAAACGTGGGCCCAACAGTGTGGCCAAATATGATTTTTATTAGGGCTTTAGATGGCACCACCGAAAATATCATAACTTTAGCGTATAGGAACTTGGAATTGAACCAGAAGGTTAATTTTCCATATAGTATACCAAAGGGATACAAAGAAATCGTGCTAGAATAACATGGGGTCAAAAACAGCTTTAGGACTGGTTTTTATATTGTTTTTGACCGTTATGGTGCAGACTGCTCATGGCCAGACCACAGAACAAAAAGCCTTAGAAGAAAAGCGCGAAAAACTACAACAGGAAATACGGGACATTAACCGCTTGCTCTTTGCCGAGAAGAAGGAAAAGGGCAATGTGCTGGATCAAATGGAGGCACTTGATAAAAAAATTACGGTGCGCCAACAGTTGATACGTGTTACCAACCAACAATCCAACCTTCTCAACCGGCAAATAAATACCAATATTAGGAACATTGGAAAGCTAAAGAGCGAGCTAGGTCAGATAAAACAGGAATATGCTACCATGGTGCAAAAGTCCTATCAAAATAAGTCTAAGCAAAATAGATTAATGTTTTTGTTGTCCTCTGAAAGCTTTTTTCAGGCTTTTAAGAGGCTTCAGTACATGAAACAGTACACGGACTACAGAAGAGCGCAGGGAGAACAAATAGCAGTTAAAACAGATGAATTGGCCCGTCTAAACAGTGATTTGAACGAAGAGCGAAAGGTAAAGGAGGTTTTATTAGCTCAAAATCGTAAGGCTAAGGATGCCCTTTTTAATGAAATTCAAGACCAGAAAGCGTTATTGGGAACCATACGCAAGAATGAGAGTAAGTATGCCAGTGCCATAGGCAAAAAGAAACGTGAGGCCAAAAAGATAGACCAGCAGATAGAAAAATTGATTCGCAGGGCAATAGCTGCATCAAACAAGAAGACGGGTATTAAAACCACTAAAGCATCGAGTAGCAAGTTTTTGCTTACCCCAGAAGCAAAAATTATAGCTAATAATTTTTCAGCGAATAAAGGCAAACTCATCTGGCCTGTGGAAAAAGGTATAAAAAGTCAAGGTTTCGGGATTTATAAAGACCCAATTTATCCTGGAATAAAGCATGAAAGTAATGGCGTTATTATAGCTACGGATGCCGGCACCAAGGCGAGGGCTATTTTTGAAGGTGAAGTCATTGCCATTCTTTCAGTTCCTGGCGGAAATAAAGGGGTGCAAATCAAGCATGGAAACTTTATCAGCACCTATTATAATTTGGATCAGTTGTACGTTAAAAAAGGGGATGTAGTAGCTATTAAAGAGGAACTTGGTACTATTTATACCAATGCATCTAGCGGACAAACACGATTGAAATTTTACCTTTATCAGAATACGTCAAAATTGAACCCAGAAGAATGGGTATATCAACTTTAAGAACTCATAAATAAAGCTCTGAGTTCCGTAGCTTCATTTGGTTTCATTTTACCCGCTAAAACTAAACTTAATTGTTTTCTACGCAATGCACCTGCAAAACGTTCCTTTTCTAGGTCGGTTTCCGGCGATAGTTTCGGTACTTCAGTAGGTTTTCCTGTTTCGTCTACTGCAACGAAGGTATAAATAGCTTCATTTGCCTTGGTACGTTCTCCACTAAAACGGTCCTCCATCCAAACATCAATATACACCTCCATAGAGGTGCGGAACGACCTTGAAACAGCGGCTTCGACAGTAACAACGCTACCTACAGGTACCGCTCTATTAAAAGCTACATGGTTTACGGAAGCCGTTACGGTGATACGTCTGCTATGTCTTCGTGCGGCAATGCTCGCGGCACGGTCCATGCGTGCCAATAGTTCTCCTCCAAATAAGTTATTTAAGGGGTTGGTCTCACTGGGGAGTACCATATCGGTCATCGTAGTTCTTGATTCTGAAGGTGTTTTGGCTTCCATCAATTCAATTTTTTGCAAAGATACGAGGCAAACAAAGTATAGTGGACAGGATTTAGATTTTTTCTTTAAAATCCCTTATTCTACTAATTGGTGTTTAGAATAAACAAAGTCCCTCCTTTTGGGTTTAGGGAGTTTTTATTTTTCGGAGAGTAACCAAGCATCAGAAGATTCGGTACGTTTTATTTTTCGTAGGGCAATTAACGCATCTTGGGCATTATCACTTCGATCATAGGTAACCATGTGTAAACCGTAAGCATTGGTGCCGTAATATGCCGCATTATAGCCTTTGTTCTGTAAGGTTATAATTTTTCTATCCGCGTTGGCTTTTATTCTAAAGGCACCAGCAACGATATGATGTTTTCCGGCAGGAATAATTTTGTTCCGTATAGAAATGGCATCTACGTTTACGGTAGGGAGTTCTAAAGGCGTAGTATTAAAAAAAGTAGCTTCCTGTATTTGTTTCGTCACTTCTTTTTGGGCGTCTTGGCGCACTACCTGTTCATTCAACATACCATTGTTATAAACACGATATCCAATAAGTCCTGTAGATACCACCAAAAGTAAAATTGCTGCGTACTTTAAATAGGGTCTAAAAGAATGGGTTTCCCGCTGTTCCGGACTTATGATGAATGGTATCTGTTCCTCAATAGCTACAACTTCCTCCTTTAATACCTCTCTCGTTACCGGGATGGCATTAAAAGGTGCTAGACCAAACGAGGAAGTAAGGTAATTAACCTCCAAATAAGGCTGAAATTGGATTTTGCCTTCTGCATTAGTCCATAATAGGCCAATATGCGGTAAGTTTAATTTCTCTCCGTTTGCCAATTGTACTTTCCATTGCTTGGCAAGCTCCTCTATTTTAGAAAGGATAGTTTCAAAAGAAGCATTTTCTATTTCCGCAATGTGGGATACTAAAAGACCATCATTGGAAATCAACTGCTCATTGAACCCAATAGATTTTGTAGGGGCAAAAAAAGTATTTGTGGCATCGTTTATTCTAGCAGATGTCTTCTGCGTAAGGAAAGCTCCAAAAGTTGGAACAACCACACAGTTGTACCTGTAGAGTAAATCACTGATATAGTGTTCTAGTACCATATAGTGCAAATATCAAAAAAAATAAGTGTGTTGTAAACGGATGCCATAACTTTTTATTAACATTAATATTTATAGTATTTTTAATCCTAAATGATAAATCTACAACATACTACGGATGAGCTTATTGCACTTTTAAGATTGCAGCATACACCCAATATAGGCGATGTAATCGCTAAAAGGCTAATTGTGCATTGTGGTAGTCCATCGGTAATTTTTGAAACTAAACGGAGCCAGTTGTTACAGATTGATGGTATTGGAACCCAAACGATAAAATATTTGTTCGATGCGGAGCATTTAGAGGCTGCACTAAAGGAACAGGAATACATAGCAGCTAATAATGTAGAATGGACCTATTTTCAGGATGCAGACTATCCAAACTATCTTAAGCATTGTATAGATGGCCCCTTACTATTGTTTAAAAAGGGGAAAATTGACTTGGGACAGCGTAAAATTATTAGTGTTGTGGGCACTAGAAACATTACAAGCTATGGTACTGCCTTTTGTGAGCGTTTTATTGCGGATATTGCTCCCTTGAATCCCATAATTGTTAGTGGATTTGCATACGGCGTGGATATTTGTATACAAAGGGAAGCTATAAAACAGGGTTTACAGACCATAGCTTGTTTGGCACATGGATTAAACCAAATTTACCCAAAGGCACATGCCAAGTATCAGACAGATGTATGTGCGAACGGTGGTTTCTTTACTGAATTCTGGAGTACCAGTAGTCCTGAGCGAGAAAATTTTCTAAAGCGTAATCGGATTATTGCAGGAATGAGCGAAGCTACTTTGGTAGTAGAATCTGCCGAAAAAGGGGGTAGTTTGGTTACAGCCGATATTGCAAATAGTTACAACAGAGACGTTTTTGCTGTTCCAGGACGTACGTCCGATAAATACAGCCTAGGCTGTAATAACCTTATTAAACAACAGAAAGCGCATATACTCACCTCCGCAGCCGATTTGATTTATTTATTGGATTGGGAATTGGAAGAGAAAGAAATTAAAGCTGTGCAAAAACAATTGTTCGTTGATATGAACGAAACCGAACAGACAATCTATACTTACCTAGAGCAAAATGGCAAACAGGTTTTGGACAATGTGGCCTTGTCTTGTAAAATTCCTATTTTTAAAGCTTCTTCCACCTTGTTGGCCATGGAAATGAAGGGTGTTATACGACCTTTGCCAGGGAAATTGTTTGAGGCGATATAGAAAAGTTTCCAACTACTTAGTCTAAAAACTTATATAGTCAACCCTTCAATGTATAATAACGTGTAGTTTATCTGATTTTTGGTTTTGGGTATCGTTATTAGTTAATCAATATACTATTCTTTAGTATTCCTCAAACCAACCAGCTAGTCTTTTTAAAGAGGTATTCTTTTTCATCTTAAAGCAACGCTCCATTTGAAGCAGTCACTTTCTAACGGTTAGGAATTAATAAAAAAGGAAGTGTATGCGAAGGAAACAGCAAGTTTTAATAGTTTTTAATTCACCTACATTGAAAGTGCTATAATGGGCTGATTAATACCCCAACTTCTCCCGTACCCGTTCTAAAACCCCATCAGCAACTTTTCTGGCTTTTTCAGCACCTAAATCTAAGGCATCGTCCACCTCGTTTAAATGGTTCATATAATACTCGAACTTTTCTCTAGGTTCTTCAAATTTATTAAGAATTACCTCGTACAAAGCTTGTTTAGCATGTCCGTAACCATAATTTCCAGCCAAGTAGTGAGCGCTCATTTCCTCTATCTGAGGTTGTGATGCAAGTATTTTATACAACGCGAAAACATTATCTGTACTTGGGTCTTTTGGGTCTTCCATAGGCGTACTGTCTGTTTGTATGCCCATGATCTGTTTACGTAGTTTTTTATCGGTCTGGAAAAGGTTTATAAGATTGCCTTTGCTCTTGCTCATTTTTGCTCCATCGGTTCCGGGAACGTACATGGTGTCCTCTTGTACTTTACCCTCTGGTAGGACAAAGGTTTCGCCCAATTGGGCATGGAAACGTGAAGCCACGTCACGCGTCATTTCAATATGTTGCATCTGATCCTTGCCTACGGGTACAATATTGGCATCGTACAAAAGAATGTCTGCCGCCATGAGCATGGGGTAAGAAAAGAGTCCTGCGTTTACATCTTCCAAACGGTCAGACTTATCTTTAAAAGAATGAGCCAAGGTTAACCGTTGGTAGGGAAAAAAGCAGCTGAGATACCACGATAGTTCGGTTACTTGGGGTACATCACTTTGTCTGTAGAACACGGTTTTTTCTATATCTAGTCCAAAAGCCAACCAAGTTGCGGCAGTGGCGTAGGTATTGTTTCGTAGTTCCGGTCCATTTTTTATTTGGGTAAGTGAATGCATGTCTGCAATAAACAGAAAGGATTCGTTTTTTGGGTCTTGCGCCATTTGCACGGCGGGTATGATAGCACCTAGGATATTTCCTAAATGTGGTGTTCCTGTACTTTGTATACCTGTTAATAT
>CAZDOW010000082.1:0-15140 GCA_964507115.1 uncultured Maribacter sp. | reverse complement strand
AATTTTGACGAGGTCATATTAGCGACAGGAATCAAACCAAGAACTCCAAAAATTGAAGGTGTTGATCACCCTAAAGTAGTCAGTTATATTGATGTTTTAAAGTTAAAAAAACCAGTTGGTAAACGTGTTGCTGTTATTGGAGCCGGAGGAATTGGTTTTGATGTGTCAGAGTATTTAACCCACGAAGGTGAAAGCACTTCATTAAACATTGACGCTTGGTTAAAAGAATGGGGAATTGATAAAACATTGGAGGCTCGAAGTGGAATTGAAGGGGTAACCGCAGAAGTTCATCCATCTCCAAGAGAAATTTTTATGTTTAAGCGTAGTACCGGTAAATTTGGTGGTAACCTGGGTAAAACCACCGGTTGGATTCATCGTTCTACCTTAAAAAAGAAAAAAGTACAATTTATTAATAAGGTGCAGTACACAAAAATTGATGATGAAGGCTTGCACTATGTTCAAAATACAGAACAAAAAGTATTGGCTGTAGATACTATTGTATTATGTGCAGGTCAGGTACCATTTACAGCATTAGTAGCGCCACTGGAAGCAAAAGGTATAAAAGTGCATGTAGTTGGGGGTGCAGCTGTTGCGGCTGAATTGGATGCAAAACGCGCCATAAATGAAGCGAGTAGATTAGCCGCAACACTTTAACGATAATCATCTAAAACAAATTAGTATTCTTACTTAATTCCCAAGTTAAGGTATTGGCTAAAAAGAATAAACAGATTAATCATTTTGCCAACCACTTAGGGTATCGACAAGTACAGCCACCAGTTTAACTAAATCATCAATATCAATCCATTCATCTGGCATATAAAAATTTCCACCCAAGGAACCGATACCGTATGCCGGAACACCTAATAAGCGTATAGGATACCGAATATCACCAGCATAATGGTTAGGGTATGCTGTTGGTGCTTCACCGGTAACAGCAGTAATTGACTTGCGTACTATTTTACTCTGTGGCGATTCCCAATCTGCTGCTCCTGGATTGGTCATATAGCCAACACTTTTAAGTTGGGCGGTATAGCGATGATTGACAGTTGATTTTAATTTTACAAATTCATCAATTACTTTATTTGCATCATCAAAAAGTGCTTTCCAGGTATGAGTTTCCGTAAATTTTAGCCTAAACGTGATAGTGACTTTATCCGCGACTGATCCAATACGATCTCCCCCATCTATAATTCCAATGTTAACCATAATATCCTTAAAAACGGTCTCCTCTAAAATTTGTAACAACTCTAGGGAACGGTCAACTGCACTTCCACCATCTTTCCATTCTGCGGAGTCGATACTTCCGATTTCTAAGGGTTCTCCGCGCCATCCGGTCATATGAAGTTGTAAGTCCGCAATACCCTGAACGGAATTCTTGATATCTTCAAGTCCACGACCCGTTTCGGCCGGATGCACATATAGTACCGCTCCTATATTATGGTCTGTCTTTCTAATTCGTTCAAAAACGGGTAGACTTCCGCGACCACCTCCACCCTTACCATGAAGACTCATGACAACGGGTAATGCTTTTCCAGTTTTCGAAAGAATGCTGGCCGCAATGAGCATGGCTGCTACCCCACCCTTGTCATCAGATGTTCCTAATCCATAAAGCCTGTTACCAACAATTTTGGGTTCTAAAGGATTGGTCGACCATCCTTCTTCTATCGAATGTGTGTCGATATGGGAAAACATGGCAAATTGTTCTCCTTTTTGCTGCTCCGGCCATCCCACAATATTTACAAAAGGACCATCACCGGCGGGATTAGGGGTCATGTATTCAGGATGATTTTGATAGCGGCTTGGGCGGTCTTCGCTCTCTTCGATTCGATAGGGTAATTTTGAGAGATAGTCGCTAACAACTTGTTGTGCATTAGCCGCAGATTCTCCTTGTATACTCTGTACCCGTATCAATTTTTCCAAAACATCGACGAGTTCTTTTCTATGTTTTTGAGCAAGTTTAAGAGCTTTGTTGGACGGATTCGTAGTATTCAATACAGATAGTACGGGAATTGCTGCTAGTGCTTTAGCTGTGGTCTTAACGAATTTTCTTCTCGGAAGCTGGTTTTCATTTCTCATGTACCTCGAAATCATTTATAGCACAAAAGGTAAAAGAAATTTTTAGGACACCATAATTTTATGGTTCGAAACACGTTGAAATATAAATTAATAATAGGCGACATTAACAAAAGCTAAGGGCTGTTGAGTTCTGTATCTAGCAAGTGTTCTTCTAAAAATGATGTCAGATTTAAACTAAGATAAAGGGTCGTTTATATGGCAAGAAGTGATATTTCATTTCACACATGTTTTACTAACCCCCAAGGTAGGGTCGCATACTACCTTTGTATTCGTTGCTTGTCTATCGTTTTTATACTAACGAATTCAAAGCTAATATAAGATATAGTTTTAGCCTCATCTCGCCGAACTTCCCACTAGGCAGGAAAAGGAATTACCTAGGTAATTCCTTTCTCAGGTATGTCAAATTACTTTGAAACGTGTACTAGGTCTAATTTGGTTTTGAAATCTAACCAACAAAAGGAATTAAGGCTTAATATTCTGATTTACTTTGAATACATTATTTGGGTCATATTGCCTTTTGATTTCAACCAATCGATTATAATTATGCTTATAACTTGCTTTAATTCTTTCTTGCCCTTCATCCATCAAGAAATTGGAATACGCACCACCAGAAGAATAAGGATGTAATGCGTGCCAGTAATCCTTGCACCAATTGGTGATTATATCAGCATTTTTGGGATCGGGGTCTACTCCAACTATGACACCTGCATATTTAGCATTTCTATAGGCCCAAGGCGTATCTTCTGCGCCAACTCTACTTGCCGCACCGCTAATTGGATATAAATGCATTTGAGATAATGGTGTTGGAATACTTGAACCAAATTTTAAATGTTGTGCTCTTACTTCAGGGCCTAACTCATCAAAGAAATCTGCTCTCCAATACCATTGTAAACCATGTGGCAGCAAGCCGTCAAATAATGATTGAATAGCTGGATAAGGCATTTCACCAACATGCTCAAATAATGGATCTAGAGCGCGTACAGGCTTAAAGAGATCATCAAATTTACCGGGATCACCAACATAGCACCAAACTATACCGCAGAATTTTTTATTATGTAAATGTTCGGGAAATGGGTCTCCAGGAATTACCATTGTTGCAATAAAACCATTTAATTCATCAGGTGCATTCGTGATAAAATCATGATACCATTCCATGATTTCTTCTGTTTTTTCAATAGGCCACAATGTTGGACCTCCAATAACCGTTTTAACAGGATGTGCTTGAAATTTAAACGACGTCACGATACCAAAATTTCCGCCACCACCACGAATAGCCCAAAACAAATCAGTATTTTTATTGGTATTAACAGTTACAAAAGAACCATCTGCCAAAACCATATCAGCTTCTAAGAGATTATCAATTGTCAATCCATATTTTCTGGATAAATGACCTACTCCTCCACCCAGTGTTAATCCGCCAACACCAGTTGTAGAAATAATACCCGCTGGAACAGCTAATCCAAAAGGATGTGTGGCATGATCTACTTCACCCCAGAGGTTTCCTCCTCCAACTCTTACAGTGTTATCAGTCGTGTCTACACGAACGAATTTAAGTCCGGATAAATCAATCACTAAACCACCATCGCATAAACCCAGGCCACCACCATTGTGGCCACCACCTCTAACGGCAACGAGTAAATTGTTTTCTCTTCCAAAATTAATAGCGGTCATGACATCCGCTACATCAACACACATAACAAATAAACCAGGGTGTTTATCTATCATACCATTGTATACTTTGCGGGTTTCGTCGTAGTTGGAGTCCGATGGTAAGACCAAACTCCCTATTAGTTGTTTTCTAAAGAAGGCTATTTTTTCTACACTAATTTCTTTTATTGTTTTCATGGTTGTTGTTGTTTACATGTGTCACATTAAATAGCTTAAAAAGACTAATTATAAATTTGAAAATAAATAGGGTTAATCAAATTCAGAAAGTACTGGAAATAGGATACCTATCATATTGTTTTCAAAGTTTCCAGTTATGAAACTGTTATACCTTTCTAACCTTCTTCTTGTTTTAAGGGTGAATGATGCTCATGAACCATTTTCCAACCACTCTCCGTGTTTACGAATAGAAGTGTTATTTGGTCATTGACTATAACAAGGTCTTCTCCGAATTTAAGGTGAAAATCCGAATGAAAGGTTAAATTTGCAACCTCCCCATAAACGGCAATTTGTAAGTCTTTTGCATCAAATTTCACTACTTCGGTTACCGCACCAAAAACAGTGCGTTCATGTGCTTCATTGGCTACATCTCCATTACGTGGTTCCCCATTTTTGAATTCTGTAAACTTTGGGCTATACGCATGAAAAGAAATTAGTTTATCCATATCACCATCTTTAATGCTTTGGGCAATGGCACCAAAGGTTTCTAGTACTTCTTGTTTAGCATTTAGAAACTCATAGTCGATTAAATCCTTTTCAATTTCATCTACTTCTGATTTTTTTTCGCATCCTGAAATTAAAATTCCAAAAATCAGTAGTGCTCCTAATATCAATTTTGTTTTCATAATCGTATATTTTATACTTGTTAATTAGATTTCTTTTATTCAAAAACTTGAAGGGATTTTTTATAAAATTGACAAATAGGTTTTTAGCTATCTTCCTGTTTTAAGGGCGAATGATGCTCATGAACCATTTTCCATCCTTTAACTGTCTTTACGAACAAAAGTGTTATTTGGTCATTTACCACAACAAGGTCTTCGCCGAATTTAAGATGAAAATCGGAGTGAAAGGTTAAATTGGCTACCTCGCCATAAACGGCAATTTGTAAGTCTTTTGCCTCGAATTTCACTACTTCGGTTACCGCACCAAAAACAGTGCGTTCATGTGCTTCATTGGCTACATCTCCATTTCTTGGTTCTCCATTTTTGAATTCTGTAAACTTTGGACCATAGGCATGAAAAGATATAAGGGAATCCATATCTCCCAATTTAATGCTTTGGGCTATGGCCCCAAAAGTTTCTAGTACTTCCTGTTTGGCTTCAGGAAACTCCTCATTAATCAAATCAATTTTCATTTCTTGGACTTCTACTTTTTTTGTGAATCCTGTCAATAAAATTCCAAAAATCATAAGTAATAGTACTATCAATTTTGTCTTCATAATTGTATCTATTTAATTAGTTCAAAACAAAAGTAGTATAGAAGAATTTTCTATAATTCTACGTTTAGACCAAATAAATACAATTTTAGACCAAAACTAAATAAATTGTAACTAATTGAATAACAGTAATTTATTTATAAAAATTTAAGTTTGAAGGGAGGATTTCATATTTTTTATGGAAACACTTTGAAAAATAAGCAGGACTACTAAACCCAGTCTGATACGCAATTTCAGAAATATTATAGTTTTGTTTTTTCAGTAATTCCAAGGCTTTGTTTAGGCGGTAATCTCGTAAAAACATATTGGGAGATTTGCCCACTAAATTCATCATGGTTCGATACAGTTTAGATTTGCTGAACCCTAAATTTTCCTCAAAATCATTAACGCTTACTGTAGTATGTGACCATATGTTTTCGGTATAGGTCATTAAGAGCATCATAAAATCTTCATCTTTAGTATTTAAGACACTAATAGATTTGTGTGTTAATTGCTTATTTTGGTTTTCTCCTTCGTAAAGGTCTTTCACTACTGTTGCAATAGAAAAATCACCTTTGGCGACATCGCTTAAATAATCTGCAGATTTTATAGTATCCTCAAAAATGTTTTCCTTTTGAGTAACGGGAGTGCCAGCACTAATTCCTATTTTGAATTCCAGGTCGGGCGTAATTACTTTATGATGTGTTTCTTGAATTTTTATCCCACAATGTAGAGCATCAGTCACAGAATCAAAAGACATTAAAAAGGAATTTGCTTCTTGCTTAACAATACGGCCATTAAAATGAGTCGTTAAGGTTTTTATAGAAGTAGTATAACCTCTAATTGCCGCTTTTAAGGTGTTAATTTCCCTAGTTCTTAAGGTTTTAGTTTTTAATTTAACAACCATAAGGGTTCTAAAAGCTGGATCATTGATAATATTTAAGGTCGTATTTTTAGATTTTTCTGGATCTTCAATACGCCCTAAAAAAGATTCAACTATGGTATCATTAACCTCAATAATACGCGTAGGAATAGCACCATGAGCATTTTCATGCAAGTCTATAAGCGCTTGTTTATTTGGTGCGTCTATTAAACAAAAGGCTGTTTTTCTTTTTTCATCACACCAATAGGTAAGGCCGCGACAATTGTATTTGTGCTCAAGATCTAAATCGGCTTGATGCATTTCAGCAACGTGTGCTGCTGTAATGCCTTCAGGAAGGTCATGTAAATCCAAAAATAATGGCATAATCTATTTATTAGAAATTGGAAATAGAAATAACCGAGGGAAATGTTGTTTCTCTATCTACTAAATGTAGGAATTTAAATCCAGAACAAAACTAGTACACTAGATTATCGATTTTGGAATGTTCATGAGATAGTTATATGCTACAGACATTAATTCGTTGCTAGTTCTATAGTTGGGAATTTGTTTATGTATATACGGGTCATATTCTTACACGGCTAAATTATTTTAGTTACGTACATGTTGGTGCGCTCCTAGAGCCGCGTATATATAAGGATTCACCCACTGCGTAGTCTCCTAGTTACTGGTATTTCAAATGACGCTGCTTTTCTACAAAAAATTCAGAAACGGAAAGTGCTGTTGCACTATAGTTTTAAATTTTCAGTTAGCAAATAACCACAAAAAATACAGCGCTAGGACTTGTACCTAGAAGTTAAACAAAATACGTATATTTGTTAACCATTTGGTTAAACCGTACAGTTAATTATGAGTAAATCTAAAAGTGAAAATACTGAAAAACAAATACTTGATGCAGCTGAAAGTATATTCCAAACCAAGGGAATGGATGGTGCACGAATGCAAGAAATAGCAGATAAGGCTGGTATTAACAAAGCTATGCTCCACTACTATTATAGAAGTAAGCAATTGCTTTTTGAAGCTGTTTTTAAGAATGCCTTTGCTTTATTAGCGCCGCAATTGAGTGCGATATTAAACGATGAATCTTCCATTGAGGAGAAGATAAAAAACTTCACATCAAACTATATTTCGTTTATTATAAAGCATCCCTACTTACCCAATTTTGTGATTCAAGAACTCAATAGAAACAAGGATTTTATTTTAAAACTAAAGGGTATCGAAGGATTTCCAAATCTTGATAAATTTAAGAAACAAGTGGATTTTGAAGTCGAAAAAGGCTATTTAAAACCCATAAGAGCGGAACAGTTATTTATAAATATTTTATCTCTAAGTATTTTTCCTTTTGTTGCTAGCCCCTTAATAAAGGCCTTTGCAGATTTAGATGAAACTACCTATAAACAGCTAATGGAAGATCGTAAAACTGAAGTTGCCCATTTTATCATCAATTCTATAAAGACAATCAAATGAAAGCTATAGCACTACTAATAACAGCCTTATTTGCCATTCCTCTTTTTGCGCAGCAAACCATCAGTTTACAAGAGTGTTATGATTTGGTAGCGCTAAATTACCCCTTAGCAAAGCAAACACAGCTATTGGAAGGACAAAACCAGTTGGATAAAGAAGTGATTAGCAATGCAAAATTGCCACAATTGCGTTTGGATGCTCAAGCGACCTACCAATCTGATGTAATCGAAGTTCCTATTCCTAATTCAACTATTGAACCTCTAAATAATGACCAATACAGAGCAACACTTTCCGTAAACCAACTCATTTACAATGGCGGTGCTATTCATGCTTCCGTAGCGGCTAAATCTGCACAACTTAAAACCAAACAAAAACAAGTAGAAGTGAGTTTGTATCAACTTAAAAAACAGGTAAATCATTTGTATTTTTCTATTTTACTTTCACAGGAGAGTCTTGGGCTATTGACATTAAAGCAACACCAATTACAGGTGAAACTATCGGAAGTAAAGTCGGGTATTAGAAATGGTATACTCCTACCCGCTTCTGATATGGTATTGGAAGCTGAGTTGTTAAAAATAGATCAGCAATTTATTCAAGTTAATATAAATAAAACAGCTTTAATTGAATCACTGTCTAGTCTTATTGCGACACCTTTACCTACCGGAACTAAATTTAAAAAACCCTTTATTGAGCACGAAATAAATGCTAGTATTCAACGACCAGAACTTACTTTATTTCAATTTAAGAAGGAAGAAATTGAAAGTACACAAACCTTGATTTCTAAACAGAATGCACCTAAAATATTAGGATTTGCAACAGGAGGTTATGGAAATCCCGGTCTAAATGTACTCGATAATTCGTTTCAGTCCTTTTACACGGTAGGTGTGAAATTAAATTGGAATGTGTTTGATTGGAATACCAATAAAAAACAACGTGAATCTTTGACTATCAATAAAGATATTGTTGATAATGAAACTGAAATATTCAAGCTGAACACCACTATTGAATTAAATCAACAACAAAAGGAGATTGAAAAAATGGAGCAAATAATCGCATCAGATGCAAGCATTATTACCCTTCGAAAAGAAGTGCTAAAAGCCGCAGATTCACAGCTTAGAAATGGAGTAATTAGTGCATCGGCGTATATCACAGAACTCACCAATTTGTATGAAGACGAAAACATGTTAGTACAGCATAATATCCAATTACAACTTACAAAAGCAAATTATAATACCATTCAAGGTCAATAAAAATTCACATATGAAACTATACAACTATTTTGTTGGAATACCCCTTATAGCTGCAAGCCTAACATCTTGTGATGCTACTAACGGAAGAGCCGATGGATACGGTAATTTTGAAGCCACAGAGGTTACAATTTCAGCTGAACATAATGGGAAGTTACTACAGTTTGATGTTAATGAAGGAGACCTTTTGCCGAACGGAAAACATATAGGTACCATAGATACCATTGCGTTGCACTTAAAACGAGAGCAATTAAAAATTTCCAAGATTGTTGTGGGTTCAAAATCGAAAGGGGTGCTATCTCAAATAAACGTGCTACAAGCTAAATTAAAAACAGTGAACACAAATAGAATTCGGATTGAGAATTTAATAAAGGATAACGCGGGTACACAAAAGCAACTAGATGATATTACAGGTGAAATAGAGGTTATTCAGCAGCAAATTAGAAGTGTTGAAATACAGAATGCTCCTGTGGTGAATGAAATAAGGAGCCTTGATGTTCAAATACAGCAAATTGAAGATCAAATTTCGAAGTGTAAAATCACAAACCCTATTAACGGAACTGTTCTTTCTAAATATGCAGAGCCATATGAAATTACAGCATTTGGAAAACCACTCTATAAAATTGCAGATATACGTGTTCTGGAATTACGAGTGTATATCAGCGAAATCCAATTAACAAATGTAAAAATTGGTCAAGAAGTTATGGTGAAAATTGACGATTCTGATGGTATGAAGTCTTTTATAGGAAAAGTTAATTGGATTGCTTCGGAAGCCGAATTTACACCTAAAATTATACAGACCAAAGAAGAACGAGTTGCTTTAGTATATGCGGTGAAAATTGCTGTAGAAAATGACGGTAGCTTAAAAATTGGGATGCCAGCAGAAATGTGGCTAAAAACAGAGTAATGAGTATAGCTGTTCATAACATATCAAAATCTTATAAAGACCTAAAAGCGGTAAACAACATTTCATTTACGGTGAATGAAGGAGAGCTTTTTGGGTTGATAGGTCCTGATGGTGCTGGGAAAACAACTTTATTTCGGTTATTAACTACGCTATTAATAGCTGATGATGGAAAGGCTACTGTTGCAGGATTTGATGTTTTTGACGACTATAAGGAGATTCGAAAATGCGTTGGGTATATGCCCGGAAAATTTTCATTATATCAGGACCTAACCATTGCAGAAAACTTACATTTCTTTGCTACTATTTTTGGAACCACTATTGAAGAAAACTATGAATTAATTAAGGAAATTTATGTTCAAATAGAACCTTTTAAAGACCGTAGAGCGGGCAAATTATCTGGTGGAATGAAACAGAAATTAGCACTCTGTTGTGCCCTGATTCATAAGCCTAAAGTTTTGTTTTTAGATGAGCCAACTACAGGCGTTGACCCAGTTTCCCGAAAAGAATTTTGGGAGATGCTCAAACGCTTACAACAGAAAGGAATTACGATTTTAGTATCAACGCCATATATGGATGAAGCAGCGCTTTGTGATAGGATTGCCCTGATTCAGGATGGTGAAATATTGGAGATTGATACGCCTAAAGCTATCGTAAAGAAGTTTCCAAAACCAATCTACAATGTGCGCGCGCATAACATGTATCATCTCATAAATAGCCTTAAAGCCTACTCACATCAGTATAGTGTTTACCCCTTTGGAGAATTTGTGCATTATACAGATACGAGAGCAGATTTTAATCCGAAGGAATTAGTACCGTATTTAGAAGCTGAAAATCTTACGGATATAGAAATAGCAATAACCCAAGCCACCATAGAGGATACTTTTATGGAACTCGCAAAACAATGAGCAAAGATAAGGTCATACAAGTAAACGGATTAACCAAAATGTTTGGTGATTTTACAGCTGTAGATGCGATTACTTTTGAGGTAGAAAAGGGCGAGATATTTGGTTTTCTAGGAGCCAACGGAGCGGGAAAAACTACGGCTATGAAAATGCTTATCGGTATTTCTACTCCAAGCTCTGGTGCTGCAATAGTAGCTGGTTTTGACGTTTTTACAAAGGCCGAAGATATTAAGAAAAACATAGGTTATATGAGTCAGAAATTTGCCTTGTATGATGATCTTACGGTAAAAGAAAACATTACATTTTTTGGTGGTATTTATGGTTTGTCAAGAACGCGTATCAAACAAAAATCGAATGAATTGATTATCGAATTAGGATTAGAACGTGTTGCCGGGCAATTAGTGGGTTCCCTACCCTTAGGTTGGAAACAGAAACTATCCTTTTCAGTAGCACTATTACATGATCCTAAAATTGTGTTTTTAGACGAACCTACAGGAGGGGTTGACCCTATTACTAGACGACATTTTTGGGAAATGATATACAAAGCAGCGGACCAAGGCACAACTATTTTTGTTACCACACATTATATGGATGAGGCGGAGTATTGTGACAGGGTTTCCATTATGGTTAACGGAAAAATTGAAGCTTTAGATACACCCAAAAAACTAAAAGAACAGTTTGATGTTAAGCATATGAACGATGTATTCTTAAAACTAGCAAGAGGATGAAACGTTTTAAAGGATTTGTACAAAAAGAGTTCTACCATATCTTTAGGGATACGCGATCCTTGTTTATTCTTTTTGGAATGCCTATTGCCCAAATATTACTGTTTGGCTTTGCGATTACCAATGAAATCAATAATGTAAATATTGCCATTTTAGACCATTCTAAAGACGCTACGACGCAAGAGATTATCAACAAAATTGAGGCATCAAAATATTTTAGCATCAATCAGTTAATTGAAAAGGAATCAGATATTGAATCTGTTTTTAAGAAAGGAAAAGTAAAAGCTGTTTTGAACTTTGAAAAAGATTTTGGTAAAAATCTCACAAAAGAAACTCATGGAACCATACAGGTAATTACAGATGCCACAGATCCAAATACGGCAAATACGGTAACTAATTACGTAAATGCCATCGTTCAAAACTATCTAAAGGAACAGAACAATACCATCAAAATAGGATACCAGATAGTACCACAAACACGCATGGTGTATAACCCAGAACTAAAAAGCGTTTATATGTTTGTTCCGGGAGTAATGACCATTATTTTGATGTTGGTCTCAGCCATGATGACTTCAATTTCAATTACTAGAGAAAAAGAATTAGGAACTATGGAAATTCTCTTGGTATCGCCTTTAAAACCCTTTTTAGTCATTGTAGGCAAGGTGTTTCCCTATATTTTTCTGTCCATTATAAATGCTATAGTCATCATTATTTTGAGCATTTTTATTTTCAAAATGCCCGTTCAGGGAAGCTTGTTTTTACTAGGTTTAGAAAGTGTGTTGTTTATCATTGCATCTTTGGCTTTAGGAATATTAATTTCAACCATTTCAGAAACCCAACAAACTGCAATGATGATTTCTTTGATGGGGCTTATGTTACCTGTAATCTTATTGTCTGGCTTTATTTTTCCTATAACTAGTATGCCATTACCACTTCAATATATCAGTAATATCATTCCCGCGAAATGGTACATTATTATTGTGAAAGCTATTATGTTAAAAGGTGTAGGAATCCAATTTATTTGGAAAGAAACACTCATTTTACTGGCAATGACTACGTTTTTTATAACATTGAGTGTGAAGAAATATAAAATAAGGCTAGAGTAATAATGAAAACAATTCTCTACATCATACAAAAGGAGTTTAAGCAGATTTTTAGGAATAAAAGTATGTTGCCTATTATTTTTATTTTGCCATTAATACAGCTTATAATATTGGCTAATGCGGCTACTTTTGATATTAAAAATATCAAGTTCGCTTATATTGATAATGACCATACATCTGCTTCTCGTGAATTGGTTGAGAAGTTCAATGCTTCGAACTATTTTAACGTTTTAACTAATTTTTCTTCACAAAAACAAGCCAGTTCAGCTATGCTTAATGGTGAAGTTGATGTGGTATTGGAGATTCCGACACATTTTGAGCGCGACTTACAAAAAGAAAAACACATCAATGTCGGCATAACTATAAATGCTATAGATGGCGCTGCAGCTGGTGTAGAGAACGTGTATGTTTCCCAAATAATACAGCGCTTTAATAAAAATCTGAAAGCTGATTTGTTACAACCTACAGATGCAAAAATTAAACCTTTACAAATTATAAGTATTCCTTCTTTTTGGTATAATGAAACCTTGAACTATAAAACCTTTATGGTACCTGGTATACTAGTCCTTTTGGTTACCATGATTACCTTGTTTCTTTCTGGGATGAATATTGTTAGAGAAAAGGAAATAGGCACCTTAGAACAAATTAATGTGACTCCAATTAAGAAAAGTGAGTTTATAATTGGTAAGCTCTTTCCGTTTTGGGTAATAGGCATGGCTTTATTAACTATAGGGTTAATTATAGCTAAACTTATTTTTAATGTACCGCTATTGGGTAGTTTGAGCTTATTGTATTTCTATACCTCCATATACATATTAGTAATATTAGGGATCGGATTATTTATTTCAAATTTTACCGATACTCAGCAGCAAGCCATGTTTATTGCTTGGTTTTTTATGGTGATTTTTATCTTGATGAGTGGTTTATTTACCCCTATTGAGAGCATGCCAGAATGGGCTCAATTCATAACGGAGTTTAATCCCATTAAATATTTTGTGGAAGTCATGCGTATGGTCATGTTAAAAGGTGCTGGTTTTAACGACATTAGTACGCAACTTGTTAAAACACTTATTTATGCAGTTATCATGAATGGTTTGGCGGTTTGGAGTTATAAAAAGACGAGGTGATTTTAAGCCATTTTTCGCACGTATATATTCATAACTTGTTTATTTTTTAAAAAGGTATTTGTGAATCAATTAGTTGTTTTTAAGTATGGTGAACCTGTAGCTATACCTTTCTCACCTTCGGTAAGCTTAGATCGTAACGCATAAATCGTATGTACCCTCCCCCTTTCCTAGCATATAATTGGATGTTGGCCCATTGTAAAAGGTGTCGTTACATTTTTAAACCGAAATAACTAATTATCCTTCATTTCAATTGAATCCTATGTAATTATAAAAAAGAATAGTTACATTTCCTCAGCAAAATTAAATAGCTAAATTTTTTCAATGGGAAAAATTCAAAAGTTTGGAACTTTTAGTGGTGTTTTTACGCCTTCTATCTTAACGATTGTAGGGGTTATCATGTATATGCGTCTTGGCTGGGTTGTAGGAAATGCGGGTCTTATTGGAGCTATTGTCATTATATTACTTGCGCACCTTATCGCGGTTACAACGGGTTTAAGTATATCGTCAGTTGCAACTGATAAAAAAATAGGTGCTGGCGGTATTTATTACGTGCTATCACGCAGTATGGGAATTCCAATAGGAGGTTCTATAGGTATTGCGCTCGCTGTAGGAACGGCATTTTCAATAGCCTTATATTTAATCGGTTTTGCAGAAAGCTTTAATGCTTTTTTTGGCTTTGGGATGACCATTAATGACTTTAGATTAACGGGCACTTTAGCATTAATCGCTCTTACCCTTTTAGCGTTAATAAGCACCTCTCTTGCCCTTAAAGCACAATATATTATTCTGGCAGCTATTATTGTTTCTCTTGTTTCTGTCTTTTTTGGAGCCTCAGAATTCACACCAAATAACATTCCTCTTTTTTCCACTAGTGGTGCAGTTCCTTTAGAGGTTGTATTTGCAGTATTTTTTCCTGCTGTAACTGGTTTTACTGCGGGTATTGCCATGAGTGGTGATCTTAAAGATCCTAAAAAATCTATTCCTAGAGGAACACTATTCGCTATTGGTAGCGGTCTTATAATCTATCTTGCACTTGCCCTATTTCTAGCGGTATCTGTTGATTTGGAAGTCTTAAAAACAGATTACAATATTTTAATGAAAATAGCTCTTTTTGCGCCTGCAGTTGTTGCCGGAATTTGGGGTGCTACGCTATCCTCTGCACTAGGGGGTATTCTTGGAGGGCCCAGAATAATACAAGCCATGTCTATTGATAAGGTGACCCCTAAACTATTTGGTTTTGGTAAGGGAAAAAATAATGAGCCTGTAAATGCCTTACTACTGGTTTTTATAATCGCCGAAGCTGGAATTTTAATTGGTGAATTGGATATTATTGCACGTGTGGTTTCTATGTTTTATCTCACAGCATACGGTTTTATTAATATTTCATTTTTTTTAGAAAGTTGGGCAAATCCAGACTTTCAACCCACATTTAAAATTAAGCGGTGGATTGGCCTACTTGGTTTTATTGCTTGTTTTACCGTGATGTTCAAGCTAGACATGTTTGCCATGCTCGCTGCATTGGCTGTTATTGGAGGATTATATTTTGGATTACAGCAAAAGGAAGTAAAATTACAATCTAATGATGTTTGGCGAAGTGTTTGGGAAAATGTGGTGAACAAAGGATTAAAAA
>CAZDOW010000081.1:0-15550 GCA_964507115.1 uncultured Maribacter sp. | reverse complement strand
CAATGATAAAATTCTTTAGAAAAATTAGACAAAAAATGCTGACTGAAAATAAATTTGGCAAATATCTGCTCTATGCCATTGGAGAAATTATACTTGTGGTCATCGGAATTTTGATTGCACTTCAGATTAACAATTGGAATGAACTTAAAAAGGAAAGAAAAAATGAAATCATAATTCTCAATGAAATTAGAGATAATCTTCTATTCGATTTAGTAGATTTTGAAAGTAATATCACAACTTTTCAAAATAAAGTTACTGCTTGCAAATCCATATTAAAAATACTCGAAAGTAATATTGAATATAATGATTCCATTGGTTATTTTTTCTACTACCTGAAAACATATCCTCATTTAAGTATTAAATCAAATGGATATAATCCAAAATGATTCGATTAGAAAACAAATAACAGATTTGTATGAGGACAGATATACTATTTAAAAACTTATGAAAAAGAGCGAATTGATTATAATAATTTAATGGAAAATAAAATTACACGATATTATGGTACGAGAACTTTATTAGAGGTTAAAATACCTAATGATATAATAATAGGGAGTGCTAAGTCCCCTATAGTGTTTGGGTTTTTTAGGAATATCAGAAATTACGACTTGCTGAAAAAAGATTTAGAATTGCATGGCATCATAAAAGACATCGAGACTTGGGCTTCAATTCTTGGAGGTATTCACAATAGTGTTAGAAATGATGTTTTAGAACTAATAAAACAGATAGAAAAAGAATTAGAAATTAATTAAACAATAGCGAGAGCACAACACAGTATATAATTTATTCCTAGTTCTTGCCTACCAATCTGTTTTAATCTTACATCGTTTGTTAGTTTATATGAATCGTAATTTCTTGTTTTAAATCTCTGGAAGAGTTTCCAATTTTAAAAGTGTATGTTCCGGGCTCAACAACCCAAGCCATTTTGTCTACATTGTAGTAAGCCAACTCTTTAACAGGAACTGCAATAACAGCGGTAACTGTTTGCCCTACATTTACCATTACCTTCTCAAACCCTTTTAATTCCTGTGCCACTCGTTCTACTTCAGAATCCTTTTTTGCTGCATACAATTGCACAACTTCTTTCCCATTTTTATTTCCTGTATTTTCCACATCAACAGAAACATAAATTATGTCTCTTTCCGAATAAGAACCCGTTTTATCTGTTTGGACATTTTTAATATCAAATGTTGTATACGAAAGTCCATATCCAAATGGGTACAACGGCTCCACATTTTTTGTATCAAACCATCGATATCCTACCAAAAGACCTTCATCGTAAGACACGGTTTGATCTCCGGGAAAACTTTTGGTTGCATGCGCAGGGGAATCATTTAAATCTTTAGGCATTGTCCATGGCAATTTACCTGAAGGATTAATGGTACCCAACAAAACATCTGCTAAAGCATTTCCGCCTTCAGAACCATTGAACCAGCTCCATACCAATGCCGATGATTGGGCTTTAATCTTTTGAATATCAAAAGGCGCTCCTGCAATCATCACAACAACAGTGTTAGGGTTTACAGCAAGTACTTTATCAATTAGTTCACCTTGTCCAAATGGCAAGTCTAAATCCGCTCTATCAGAAGCTTCCGTTTCAAAATCCCGATTGGATCCTGCAAAAATGATAGTGATATCAGCATTTTTTGCTGCATTAATGGCTTCCTCCACCAATTGAGAATTTAATTCATCAATTGTCTCTGCGCGTTGATGGGTAACATCACCAAATTTAGCTTCTTTTTTAGGTGCATATCTTTCTTGGTACCCTTCGGCATAGTTTATTTTTACAGACCGTGGCAGTCTATTTCTCAATCCCTCTAAAGGCGTTACTTCTCTTTTTGTTTTTACGCCTGCACCAAATCCACCTAAAGCATTTTTCTTGGTGGCGTTGGCACCAATTACAGCTATAGTATTAATCTCTGACGTATTTATAGGCAATAAATTAGTTTCATTTTTAAGCAAAACCACAGATTCTGAAGCAATATCGTAAGCATCTTTAAAATGTGCCTCAGTGCTGATACTTCCTTTTACGCGTTCTTCACCACCCATACTTTTTAGCGTATACATTAATTGTAAAATACGCTTCACATGCTTGTCTATTTCAGTTTCTGAAATTTTACCTGCATTCACTGAATCGATTAAAGGTGCTGCTAAAAAGAACTCGTTAAATGGTTTGGGAGTTCCCATTTCTATATCCAATCCGCTTTCTAATGAATTTACAGATGTGTGCACAGCATTCCAATCAGAAATCACTACCCCTTCAAATCCCCATTCATCTCTTAAGACCTCATTCAACATATGATTGTTTTCACACAAATACTCACCTCTAAATTTATTATAAGCACCCATCATACTATACGCCTTTGCTTCAGAAACTGCAGCTTCGAAAACGGGTAAATAAATTTCTCTAAGCGCCCGTTCGTCTATCTGTACATCTACAAAATCTCTATTAGTTTCTTGATTGTTCGCCGCAAAGTGTTTAACACAGGCAGCTACATCATTATCCTGTAAACCTACAATAAACGGAACTGCTAATTTTTTATTTAAAAATGGATCTTCCGTAAAATATTCATAGGTTCTGCCACCTAAAGGGGTTCTAATTATATTAATTGCTGGGGATAATAAAACATCTTTATCTCTAGCACGCGATTCCTCGCCCACACTATTACCAAAAACATAAGCAAGCTCTGGATTCCAAGCTGCAGAAAGTCCTGCACCAGCAGGGTAATACGTGGCATAATCGTTATCTAAACCTGCGGGAGCCCATGAACTTCTTGAAATCTCTTCTCGAACACCTAAAGGACCGTCAGCCATTTTTAGTTCTGGCACTCCCAATCGTTCAACACCCGCAGTGGTAAACATACTTGTACCATGGAGCATTCCCGATTTTTCTTCTAGAGTCATTTGAGCTATTATACTATCAATCTCTTTATCGAACGCATGAGTCATAGGGCTACCAGAATATGTTTTCGTTGTTGCTGTTATACTAGAATCGTGTTCTTTTTTGAGGGTATCGTTACAAGAAACGCCCAAAATTGTTACTACTAAAATCAAAAATGGAATAGGGTTCTTGCTCATTTATTACCTCTTTAAGTTATGATAATGCTTATTTATTGTATGAAAGTAATAAAATCACTTATGTTTTATAATGATAATTAAACTTTATCCTATTTATACCCCTTAATGTTAAACTATGTATTGAGATTTAAAACTACACCCAACAATATGTATAATTAATTGCTAGTTCTAACCTATCTACGTTTCTTATACTAACCGTTATAAAATATTTGAATACAGCCAAGCGAATCAAGATTAAAGTAACCTAAAACATTTTATAAAATGTAGTTACTATAATTCCTTTACCTTCATTTAAAACAACAGATAATAATTGTTTTTCTTCTTTTACTTTGAAATTAAATGGTGGAGCTAATACGTTTAAACCACTTTGTCTTTTTAGTCTAATTCCTTGTCCTGAAATAATCTCCTTATTGGGTGTGAAATCACCTGCAGGTAAATGCTCTGTTAAAATAATATATTTAAAACCAGTTAACTTACTCATTACACTTTGCACTTCAGCATTCGATAAATGTTGCAGTACTTGTCTTAATACAGCACAATCCCCAGAAGGCAAGTCATCTACTGCGATATCCAAACATTGAAATTCTAAATTATCTTCTTTAAAAAAATTTCTATTATGCACTATAAGCTCTTTTACTATATCTACCCCAACGTATTTCTTAGTATGCTTTACCAATTCTTTTCCAATATTAAAATCTCCACAACCTAAATCGCATACCACAAGAGGGCTTTTAAAAGATTTTAAAAATGATGTTAAAACATCTAAATATGGACTTACTAGCTCAGGATGATGCGATCCTATACCAGAATAAAAATCAGATTTATTATCACCCCAAAGTTTCATTTTATACACCTGTTCCATTGCATCTTTAGTTGGCCAAGGCTTCTTTATTCTTTTGGTTCCATTTTCTTTTTTATTCATAAACCTGCTATTGGTCCATACAAACTATAAAAGCATGTATCTATTCTTAACCCTTCAAAAAAATTCCCGATACTGTAGCACCCTAAAATCCAAGGTATTAAAATTAGGATTTTCAGCTTTCATTTTCTTGTACGTATCCAAGCTTCCTACGGCCCTATTCGCCGCACCAGATGGGGCCGTCAAAGATATTGTTCTAATAATCTTTCCTGTTTTTGGATGCATGAATTCATGAATGCGAGGCACTTTGTCAGAAACAACCTTTAACGATAGTCCGTTTTCCTTCAAGTGTTTTCTAAAAAAATATTCTGGTCCGTTTTTACTGTTTCCCCCGGTAAATAATAGTGTTTTTATATTAGTGTACTGTTCTAGGTATTCCAATACATTTCGGAGCTGTATATTTTGCATACCCAAATCCGATGCATCTACTTTTTCTCGCTCGGCATCAGCTACAATATCACAGATACCAATGTTTCGCTTTCTTAGAAAGGCCTTACGTTCCAAAATGGCTTCATCCGTGGTCTCAAATTTTAAGTTAAGATTAAAAATACGGTCTAAAATAGTCCAAAGTTGTCCGTCTCTGCTGCCATAAGAAAAATTTACATCGCCTGCTTTTAAGGCGCCTTGTGTAAATCTAGGAGGTGGTAGGGTTCCTACAATAAGCTTAGTGGCCTCTTTAAACAAAAAGGGTTCGTATGGATGCCTGTGTAGAAACATTAAAGACCTGTGGTTAGTAATTCGTTCGCCTTTTTAATAAGAATTCTATTTTGACGATAACTTACCTTGGACATGCCCTCTGATTCTTTTACTATCTCTTCCAATAGAGCGGTAGCCTTTTTAGTTTCAGCATTTCTAATATAAAATTTCGCTAATTCTAAGCGTTCTTGATATCTGGCGTAAGGCGCATCAAAACCTTCTAGAATATCTTGTGCTGGTTTAAGTTGTCCTGTTTTTTCCAGCGCAAGCGCATATAAAAACGAAGCTTTTGATTTTTTAAACTTTGGATTGTCTTTTATTCTTTCGGACCAAATGATAGCAGTATCAACTTCTGATGAAAAATAATAGGCCTCTACTAAACGAGCCATTACATAAAAATCATTTTGAAATACATCCCTAAGCGCAGCTTCATAATTGGGTATTGCTTTATCGTATATTTTTACATCTAAAAAAGCATCTGCAAGAGCTACTTGATTTTGGAACGTTCCGGCAAAATTAAACTTCTTTTCTAAATCAATTATCTTTTTAGTTGGATGTATGACTGCAGTAATGTTTTCCTGCACAACGGCTAAATCTCTTTTTTGAAACACGTTTAAAAAAAGGTAAATTATAGAACCAATAACAGGAATAAAAAAAATAACAAAAAACCAATAATATGGATTTCTATTGACGTAGCAATGATAGATACAGAAGCCCTGAAGTGCTATAATTAAATAATAATACATACGCCTAAAATAAGAATTTACAGGTACTAGTAAAAACTTGGCAGGTGATTTAAATCGAATTTACTAACTTTAAAAGAATTGGTGTAGAAGTCTCCAAAAGTGAGAACACGAATTTAAATTAAAAAATCTTTTATGGGAAAAGGAGATAAAAAATCAAAGAAAGGGAAAATATCGAACAATAGCTATGGTGCAAGGAGACCAAAGAAAATTAAAAAACGTCCTACCGTAGAGGAAAAGATAAAAGTGGAAAAAAAGAAATAAGTCTGGAACTTAGTCTATCTTAAAATTCAAATCTAACTGGTCCGTTTCGTCAAGAAAAAGTTCGTAGGTATAAAATCCAATAGGCAAGGGCTCAGTAAATTCATCGTTTGGAGTATAGCTGAACGTTGTAGAATCTGAGACAATGCTAAGAGACATTTCTTCAAAGGCTTCGTCATATTCTAAATAGTTGGAATAATCACCAGCCGCAACATTTTCGTAAACAGTATCTTTTCCTATCACCCTAACCTCCGTAAAAGTAGACTCCGTACTATTTTGGATACGTATGTTTACCGTTGTTACATCATCGTCCCTATCGGTGCAAGCTATCAAAACACTCGCAGCCATAACCGCTAAAATCAAAAATCGTTGCATACCTATGGTAAATTAATGTTCACTATATACAGAACGGTATTACGAAAAGAATATTTTACCGTATAAAGACCGGGTCGTTTTCCTTTAAGGTATGCTCAGGGCTAAATTGATAATCGTCCAAATTAAAACCTCTAATATCGTCCAAGGTTTGTGCATCGGCATCTATGATATACCGTACCATAGACCCTCTTGCTTTTTTAGCATAAAAACTAATAACTTTTAGTTTATCGTTTTTCCAATCCTTAAAAATGGGAGTAATTACAGGTACTTTTAAAGCTTTTGCATCTACAGCACCAAAATACTCGTTACTTGCCAAGTTTATAAATAACTCGTCATCTTCTAATTCTGAATTTAGATGATTGGTTATGCTATTCTTCCAAAACTCATATAAGTTTTTATTTTTACCAACCGGCAGGCTAGTTCCCATTTCTAAACGGTAAGGCTGCATAAGATCTAAGGGCCTTAAGATGCCGTATAAGCCAGAGAGTATGCGCAAGGTATCTTGAAGTTTATCTAATTTAGTTTCAGTTATAGTAAAGGCATCTAAGCCTTGGTATACATCCCCATTGAAGGCAAATATGGCAGGTCTTGCATTATCTGTAGTAAAAGGGACTTTAAAACTCTGGTTGCGCTCCCAATTCAACTGCGCTAGATTATCGGAGATGGACATGAGACTAGACAAAGCTTTTGGTTTTTTCTTTGCCAATATCTTGTTCAATTTCTGTGCAGATTCTAAAAATATAGGTTCCGTATATTTTGTAGTAGGCAAAGTAGTTTCATAATCCAAGGACTTGGCAGGCGATATTACAATCTTCATACAATCTTTTTTATAAGCAGAATATAAAAATAAAAAGGAATTGTCGGATTACCTATACCTCTAGGAAAAGAGTTTTTATACTACTATTACCTTAAACTATATCTGTGTGCTGCTGTGGCTGTAACTACGCCATTTTTCTATGCATTGTTGCATATCCTCAGGAATATCGGAATCAAATCGCATTGATTTTCCCGTTACCGGATGCACAAACCCCAAGGTCTTAGCATGTAATGCCTGTCTTGGTAGAACTTTAAACGCATTATCCACAAACTGTTTGTATTTGGTAAATGTTGTTCCCTTAAGAATACGTTCGCCACCATAGCGCTCGTCATTAAACAAGGTATGCCCAATATGTTTCATGTGCACCCGTATCTGATGGGTCCTACCTGTCTCTAACCGACAAGAAATTAAGGTAACATAGCCTAAACGCTCCAGAACCTTATAGTGGGTTACAGCCTCTTTGCCATTTTCCCCATCAGAGAAAACATGCATTTGCAGGCGGTTCTTTGGGTGCCTCCCAACATGGCCAGTAACCGTACCTTCATCATCATCTACATTTCCCCATACCAAAGCTATATATTCACGTTCCGAGGTTTTATCAAAAAATTGTTTGGATAGATGCGTCATAGCAGCTTCCGTCTTGGCAACAACCAAAAGTCCGGAAGTATCCTTATCTATCCTGTGCACCAATCCAGGGCGTTCATTACTATTGGCTGGTAAATTATCTGTATGGTATATAAGAGCATTTATTAGCGTACCGTTATAATTCCCATGACCTGGATGAACTACCATCCCAGCTGGTTTGTTTACGACTAGCAGCACATCGTCCTCATAAACAATATCCAATGGAATATCCTCAGGAACTAATAAAAATTCATGTGGCGGATGTTCAAACATGACTCGTATCTCATCTCCCGCCTTTACTTTGTAGTTGGATTTTACAATAGCACTATTTACCCATACATGGCCATTTTTAGCGGCTTGTTGAATTTTGTTTCGAGTGGCGTTTTCGATAAAATTCATTAGGAATTTATCTACTCTTAGCGGTTCTTGACCTTTGGAAGCCGTTACCCGGTGATGTTCAAAAAGTTCATTGTCTTCCGGTTCTTGATCTGTGGTAACTTGCATAATTAATCGGAGTCAGCCTTGATTATTGCTCTGCTAGTAATTTTTCCATTCCCGCAAATGAGCTCTACTTTAGAAGTTTTGGGAAGTTTATCCCCTGGCTTTACATATTTACCCTTGTACTTAATATCGTACACCATGTCCTTACCTAATTCGTCTATATAGGTTACACGCTGTACATCTAGACCCACAGCTTTTAGCATGGAGGTCGCGTTTCGTTTGGTTACTTGTTTTATATTAGGCACTGTTACTTTTTTATACCCAGAAGGATTTACCGTAAAGTAAATTTTTCTGTTCGTTTTTACCTTGGTACCTGCTGATGGGTTTTGTTCAATAATCGAAAATCTAGGATAATCAGGATTATAATTAGCAGAATCTAAAACTTCGTATCTAAGACCTGCCTCCTCTACCGATTTGCGCATGTCCATTACCGATTGCTTTGAAAAATCAGGAACTTTCACAAACTCACCGTGATTGGTAGAACCCTTTAACCAAGACAGCGTAACAAAAACCAAAACAACGATTAAAACGAGGGCTAATCCCAACTGAATCAAAAATGATTTACTTTTTAAAAAATTGAAAAAATTTCTCATGAGATATAATAATGCGTCAAAGATAATAAATGCACGTGTACCAAAATGATTCCATTTTATTTCATGAATTACCTTGTTAAAACCCGACATACCATTTTTTGATAGGCCTACCTCTTTTTTCTTTGTTCGGAATACTACATCTTTGTGTGTGCATTAATTCCTATAGTTTTTAAAATGAAAAAAAAGATAGCTATTATCATGGGAGGCTATTCCAGCGAATACAAAATCTCCTTAAAGAGCGGCAACGTAGTATACACCTATTTGAATAAAGATAAGTTTGACTTGTTCAGGATTCATATTTTCAAGGACAAATGGGTTTATGTGGACGATTCCGAATCGGAGTTCCCCATTAACCGGGCTGACTTTTCTGTACAAATAGATGGAGTAAAGCTAACCTTTGACTGTGTTTTTAATGCTATTCATGGTACGCCTGGAGAAGACGGTTTAATGCACGCCTATTTTGAACTTTTAAATATACCCCAAACGTCTTGTGATTTTTATCAAGCGGCCCTTACCTTTAATAAAAGAGATTTGCTTAGTGTTCTAAAACCTTATGGGGTAAAGTCGGCCCCATCTTATTACCTAAATAAGGGTGAGGCTATTAACGAGGATGCCATTATAGCTAAAGTAAAACTACCCTGCTTTGTCAAGGCCAATAAATCTGGAAGCAGCTACGGTATTACGAAGGTGTATAAAAAACAAGAGTTGAATAATGCTATTGAGATAGCCTACAAGGAAGATGATGAAATTATTATAGAAGGGTGTCTAGAAGGTATAGAGGTATCTGTTGGGGTCCTAAAATATAAAGGAAAAACAACTGTTTTACCCATTACCGAAATTGTAACAGAGAACGATTTTTTTGATTATGAGGCCAAATACGAAGGAAAGTCCCAAGAAATTACTCCAGCAAGAATATCCAAAGAACAAGAAAATAATGTAATACATTGGGCAAAAAAGATTTACGACCTTCTAAAGATGACTGGTTATTCTAGAAGCGAATTCATTTTTACCGGAGATGTGCCCTATTTATTAGAAGTAAATACAACTCCTGGCCTTACAATGGAGAGTATTTTACCGCAGCAAGCTGCCGTTGCTGGCATTGAGCTACCCATGCTTTTTGAAAATGCGATAAACGAGGCATTGCACTAAAAATATGTATCTTTAACCTTACTACAACTGACTATGAAACGTGCTATTTTTCCAGGATCCTTTGACCCATTAACCTTAGGGCATTATGATATTATAATGCGGGGAATCACGGTATTTGATGAGCTAGTTATCGCTATTGGGAAAAATGCCGATAAACAGTATATGTTTTCGTTGGAAGAACGAATGCGGTTTATCAAGGAAGCCTTTAAAGAACAAAAACAAATTAAGGTGCTTACCTATGAAGGACTTACCGTAGATTTTTGCAAAAAAATAGATGCAGATTATATCCTTAGGGGGTTAAGAAATCCTGGTGATTTTGAATTTGAAAAAGCGATAGCACATACAAACCGTAAATTATCGGAGATTGAAACTGTTTTTTTATTGACTTCTTCAGGAAAATCCTACATAAGCTCCTCTATCGTTAGAGATGTAATTAGAAATGGTGGAGATTATACTGGCTTGGTTCCTGAATCCGTTAGGGTATCGAAATAATTTCATTTAGCTACTTGCATTTTTTACTATTCGCCAACAAAAGATTTTAAAATGTTACCAAATTTCCATAATTATATGATTGAATACCTTTTCATATAAGCAAGAAAAAACGCCTTGAACTTTCTGAACTGACAGAGTTCTTTTTGAGGTCAAGGGTAAATGCATATTTATGGTATTACTTGTAAAATATCCTTAAAAATAAAGACCTTTAGCGAAAATAGACCTATTTGATAATACCAATTTATGTCTGCTAAACCAATATTTCTTATAAGCACACAACAGAAATACCTACACCCATTAGCAGAAATAAAATTGACACTTCAGTAAAGAATAAAATAGCCAAAGTTGGAACCCCATGGCGAAATCGTATAAATATATTAAACCTAGCATCTAAGGTACATTACGCTAAAAAGTAGCTAATTCTCAGAAGTCACCACAAGTATTAGGTAGTTCACAACAAAAATTCATAATATCTAAAATTCCGCATCACATTGTAAGAAAATACAACATTATGTTGCAAAAACTTAAAGTGATATCAACTACATTTCTAGTAAAACAGTTACCTACACCTACGCTATTTATAGATAAGGAGTTTAGTATTGTTTATGCTTCTGATACGTTGGTTTCACTGTTTAGTAAACAAAGTGTTGCTGTTCATGGTAAAAGTCTTTTTTCTGTTTTCCCAAAACTTAACACAAAGTGGAAAAATGTATTGCAGGAGTCCTTTAATGGTAAGTCTAACCCCATGGGAATACAAAGCAATTTAGATGAATATGGGAAGGAACAATTTTACGAATGGTCCAATGCCGCATGGTACGATACAGATGAAAATATTATTGGTGCCATTATTGAAATTCATGATGTCACTTCAGCTGTTCATAGTGAGCTATCACTAGAAAAAAGTAGAATTCTTTTAAATCAACAATCTGAAATTTCTAAAATAGGTATATGGGAATATGATGTGGAAAACAATACTGTAGATTGGTGCGCTATGACCAAAACTATCCATGAAGTACCACTAAAATATACTCCGAATATAGATTCTGCAATAAATTTTTATAAAGAGGGGCATAGTAGAAATGCCATTTCCATGGCGGTTTTTGAAGCTACTGAAAAAGGTATGTCATGGAATCTAAAACTACAAGTCATAACTGCTAAAGGCAATGAAAAATGGGTGTTGGCAGCTGGAAAACCAGTATTTGAAAAAGGAAAATTAGCACGAATAATAGGAACTTTCCAAGATATACATGACCAGGTGGTTTCTGAAATAAAAACAAAAGATAACGAAAAGCTCCTTAAAACCCTTATTGATCATTTGCCCCTAAATGTTTTTATAAAGGACAGAGAGTCTAAAAAAATCCTAGTAAACAAAGCGGAATGTGACTATTTAGGAGTCAATGACCCAAATGAATTGTTAGGTAAAACAGATTTTGATCTTTATCCTTTTGAAACAGCAAAATTATCCCGGGATGAGGATTTAAAGGTAATCGAAACATTAATACCTATTCTTGGTAAGGAATCTGTAAGTATTAAATACGATGGCACCGAAACAGCATTTCTTAGCTCAAAGATTCCACTTTTAGATGAACATGGCCTTGCAACAGGAATTATAGGTATAAGCTTAGATATTACGAACCTAAAACAAAAAGAGCAAGAACTGCGAAACCTTATAAACGTAACATCCCAACAGAACAAAAAGTTAATAAATTTCGCACATATAGTTTCCCATAACTTGCGATCCCATAGTGCCAATTTTTCCATGTTATTGGACTTTTTAGTCCAAGAGAAAAATGAGAAGGAAAAGAATAAAATTATCAATATGCTAACCCAGGCATCTGACAACCTCTTAGAGACTTTAGAAAATCTTAACGAAGTTGTGACCCTTAGCACCAATACACAGGCTAAGAAAGAGAAAATGAATTTATCTCTAAAAATCAAAAATATCCAAGAAACCCTATCGGGACTCATTAAAAATGATAAGTTACAAATCATCAATAACGTTGCAAAAGACATCAACATTACTATAGTTCCTGCATATCTGGACAGTGTACTAATGAATTTTGTAACGAATGGAGTAAAATATAAGCATCCAGACAGAGACCCAGTGCTTACGTTTAGTACCGAAAAAAAGAGCGGCTTTATGGTGTTAAACATAGAGGACAATGGTATAGGAATAGATTTAGAAAAATATGGAAGTAAGCTATTTGGGATGTACAAAACCTTTCACACAAACAAAGATGCCAGAGGTATAGGATTATACATAACTAAAAACCAGATAGAAGCCATGCACGGTAAAATAGAAGTAGAAAGCAAGGTTGGAAAAGGAACAAAATTTAAAGTGTTTTTTAAATGAGAAAAATTAACTTTATAAGTATTGTGGATGACGACCCTATAACGGTCTTTGGTATTAAAAAAATGCTCAATTCTACTGTGGAATGCAAAATAGTGGAATCCTACATAAACGGAAAACTTGCACTGGACAGCATAAAAGAGTGCCTACAAAAGAAAGAACCCTTGCCAGAAATTATTTTTTTGGATATAAACATGCCGATTATGGACGGGTGGCAATTTCTTGAAGAATTTATTGTGTTGCCAATTTCTAAAAAAGTAAAAATCAATATCGTTACCTCTTCGATTGATCCTTTTGATTTGGAACAATGGGAATTTTACAAGAACAAGTCTCATCATAGTATCACTTTCAACAATAAACCCATTAAAAAACAGGAAATAGAGGAAATTACCAAAGTGGCATAGCAGTATACTTCTATTGGCAATTTGGTTACTTTTGTAATCTTAATTTTAGGAAAATACCTTACTAATTAAACTGTTACAAATGCGACTGATTTACCTATTTCTTCTGGTCGGCTTATTCTCTTGTGAAAAAAAAACAGAAAATATAGCCCAAGATTTCTTAACAACATTTGAAAAATCTAATGGTACGGAAACCGCTACCTATGAGCAAACGATAGCCTTCTATTTCGCATTGGCTAAAGAATTTCCAGAAATTAATATACGGACTATAGGCAGTTCTGATAGCAACGAACCATTACATATTGTCACCTTCAACACGGATGGCAACTTTAATTTTAAGAAAATCAGAGAGGATAAAACCATACTCCTTATCAATAATGGTATTCATCCTGGTGAAAGTGATGGTATAGATGCAACTATGTTACTCTTCAGGGATTTGGCAAATGGTAAGATACGATCGCCAAAAAAAACGGTACTGGTAACCATTCCAGTATATAATGTTGGGGGATCCCTAAATAGAAATAACGCTACAAGGGCAAATCAGAACGGTCCAATTTCTTACGGATTTAGGGGGAATGCAAGAAATTACGACCTTAATAGGGATTTTATAAAGAGTGATACCAAGAATTCGCGAACCTTTGCAGAAATATACCACCTAGTACAACCGGATATTTTCATAGATAACCATGTTAGTAATGGTGCGGATTACCAGTACACTCTTACGCATCTGTTTACCCAACATAACAAATTAGGTGGAGAACTAGGCAACTACGTCCAAAAATCACTTATGCCAGCACTGCAGGATTCCCTAACAAACTCTGGTTGGGATATTACGCCTTATGTAAACGTATTTAACAGACCTCCAGAAACAGGGTTTCAACAATTTCTGGACAATCCCAGGTACTCAACGGGCTATACCACCCTCTGGAATACTTTGGGTATGATGGTAGAGACGCATATGCTTAAGCCATATAAAATGCGAGTTGATGGCACCTATATACTAATGAAAAAGATGTTGGGTATTGCTGAAAAAGATGGGGAGCGAATTACTGAGCTCCGGAAAAATGCCTTACAGCAGTATTTATCACTAGAATATTATCCTATCCGCTGGCAAGTAGATACCACAAGAAGTTCTACACTTAATTTCAAAGGGTTTAAGGCAGATACCATTATTAGCGAAATAACAGGTTCTAATAGATTAAAATATAATCGTGAATTACCTTTTACAAAAGATGTGGTTTACCAAGATTATTTTATCCCATCAGATTCAGTTGAAGTGCCAGAAGCCTACATTTTAGGAAAACAATGGACAGCAGCCTTAGACCTACTGCGCCTGAATAAAATAGAATTCACAGCGTTTAAAAAAGATACGTTAATCAACGTTGAATCTTACAGAATAGCAGACTTTAAGACACTAAAAGGACCTTATGAAGGCCATTATTTACATTACGACACTAACGTTGAGGCGCGTATCACTAAAGAGAAAATCTATGCTGGAGATATTCTTGTTCCCACCAATCAGCCAGGCTTTAGATATCTTCTAGAAACGCTTGAGCCAAAAGCTATAGATTCCTTTTTCAATTGGAATTTCTTTGATACCATCTTACAACAAAAAGAGGGCTTCTCTCCTTATGTGTTCGAGGATACAGCCTTGAACATACTACAAAATGATACTATATTAAGAAAAGAATTTAAACTAAAAAAAGCAACCGAAATAGCATTCGCAGAGAACTGGTATTCACAATTGGATTGGATTTTTAATCGCTCCGAGCATTATGAGAAGGCACATATGCATTATCCAGTGTACAGAGTATTAAAAAACGAAAGGAAGTAAAGCTAGTCTCCTTCAAATAAAATCTTAATATTGGCATAGGAATTTTGAAGAGCTTTCCTGATTTTATCAGGTCCTTTCCATTTTACTTTAACAATACCTTCTTTTTTTTCCGGTTTCAATTTACCGGAGAACCCAGTTTTCATGGCATACCAGTGCACCTCTTTTAAAGTGGGAGTGCCATTATTATTGAATATATGGTAGGTTGTTTTTAAGAAATTTTCGATACTTAGCCCCTGTACTCCAGTCTCTTCCATAACTTCACGTATTGCACAATCCTCCAAGGATTCTCCTTTGTCTAGTTTTCCCTTTGGCAAATCCCATTTATCGTTTCTATAGATAAACAATACCTTACCCTTGTCATTGGTAACGACGCCCCCAGCAGCCACAATCATGGGGATTTCTTTAGTAAATTTCTTTAATATTTCTTCGTGGTTGGGATGATAAATATACGCAGCTGAAAGCTTTTTTTTCTTTAATGCCTTTATAGCCTCATGAATAGCTTCTTGATTGAGTAAAAAATACTCACCATTGGCCGTTTCCGATAGTTTATTTGTTAAAATCAAAGGTAATTCATTAACAAAAACTTTATACATTTGCGTTATGGTTTTAGATAAGAATACCGCGAAAAAAACAGCAGAGCTTCTGTTGCAAATTAATGCAATAAAATTGAAACCGGAAAATCCTTTTACTTGGGCTTCTGGATGGAAATCACCAATT
>CAZDOW010000080.1:0-15766 GCA_964507115.1 uncultured Maribacter sp. | reverse complement strand
ATGATAAAGAAAAACTACAAGAGCGTTTGGCTAAATTGGCCGGTGGTGTTGCAGTTCTTTATGTGGGTGCTGCTTCTGAAGTAGAGATGAAAGAGAAAAAAGATCGTGTAGATGATGCTTTACATGCAACAAGAGCTGCAGTAGAAGAAGGTATCGTAGCTGGTGGTGGTGTTGCCTTGGTAAGAGCTAAAGCGGTTCTTTCGAACGTCGCTACCGAGAATGAGGATGAAGCAACTGGATTACAGATTGTAGCAAGAGCTATCGAGTCACCTTTGAGAACTATTGTAGAAAATGCAGGTGGTGAAGGTTCTGTAGTAGTCGCTAAAATACTAGAAGGAAAAGGCGATTACGGATATGATGCCAAATCTGAAAAGTATGTTGAAATGATGAAGGCAGGGATTATTGATCCTAAAAAAGTAACACGCGTAGCATTGGAAAATGCAGCTTCCGTTGCTGGAATGATTTTAACAACAGAATGTGCTTTAACAGACATTAAAGAAGATGCTCCTGCTGGCCCTCCAATGGGCGGCGGCGGAATGCCGGGCATGATGTAAGTCTTACTATTCTTTTAAATTTAATTGTATATAGTAATAAATTACTTAAACCGTCTGTGAAATTTCACAGACGGTTTTTTTATATTTGATAATGAGCTATTTATTAAAAAAAAATATTCTCTTCTTTTCTGTGCTTTTCTTTGTATTGGTTCCTTCTGTCGCACAGAACACTAGCTCGTTGAAAACAAACGTTCAGGTGAAATATGAGGAGTACTTTAAACTCGATAGACAAAATATCCATCTTCACTTAAACAAAACAACATTTGCTACCGGTGAAAACATCTGGTTTAGCATCTATCTCTTTAATAGGAAGAAAAACACACTTGCCACACAATCACAATATGTTTATGTCGATTTATTAAACAGCTTAGGAGGTATTATAGACACTAAAACCATTCTATATTCGAACGGTATAGGGGTTGGCGAGTTTTCACTAAAGACAAAACTTAATTCAGGTAATTATCACCTTCGTGCATACACGCAAGAAATGAATGATTTTATTGAAGATGAATCATCCACATTTGACATAGAAATTATAAATTTTGAATCTTCACAAGTAATCATATCTAAAAATGCACCAGAGAGTATTAATACTAAAATAGAACCGGAAGGAGGACATTTCATTACAGATGTTTTTGGTTCAGCAGCTATATATTTCTCCGATAATCAAGGGAGAACCATCTATCCTGATTCTGTTTTTTTAAGAAACTCACAAAATAGTAGTAAATCCCTTATTAAAATTGACTCTCTCGGGATTGGAGCATTTTCAATAATTCCAAAAAATAAATCTAATTATAGTATCAACGCTTTTATAAATAACAAAAGGTATACTAAACACGTACCAGATGCGAAATTAACGGGCTACAGTTTGGCCGTAGACAACGATTTCACAAATAAAAAGGTGCTTATTACAATAAATTCCAATACGTTAACTCCAATTAAAAACCTTAGTCTTTACATTCACAAGGATGGCAATATAAATAGTATTCCGTTGGGCGAAAAATCAAAACATGAAATAGTAGTGCCCCATGAATATTTATTCTCTGGTATTAATACGATTACAGTATTCGAAAATGATTCGGTTCCCATAGCAGAAAGACTGGTTTTTATTCATCCGAAAACAACGCAACTCAAACCAATATTGTTAAATATAAAAGCAGAACAAGATTCCTTAACATTATTTATTAAAACGGCTGATTTAGACCAAAAATTAAATAATTTAAGTGTATCAGTGGTACCGGTTAATAATTTTCCTGAACAGACAAAAACAGGTATTCAAACCTCATTTTTTCTAAATAACCTATCTCCTGAAATAGTAGATATCATAAATAAAATACCATTTCTAGAGAAAGAATCGGCAAAATATGATTTGGATAAATTTTTAATCTTAAATGGTAATGGGAAGTATAGCTGGAATAAAATTTTAAATCAAAAAATTACAAACACAATAGATTATAGCACAAGTATTGAGGGGTATGTAAACCTGTTTGGAGAAAAAAACGATTCGTTACTGTTGTTACTATACTCCAAAGACAATGGACTATTTGAGCAAACCGTTTTGAATCAGGATTCAAAATTTAAATTTAAAGGGTTACCCCTTGTAAAAGGAAGTAAATTCACGCTAACATTATTAAATAAAAAAGGAAAACCAATTTATGCCAATTTCTTTTTTGTGGAAAAACCAATTCTAAAGCCTTATAACAAGCTATTTAACGCTAATAGCGACTCCTTAAGCACCGCAGAAACCGGAGAGCTCCTACTCACTAAAGTAGAAATACTAGATGAGGCAATTGTAAGGGGAAGCAGACTAAAAAGACAACAGTTACTAGGTGGCAGATATAACGGACGAAAGGTTGATAGTACTTTATGGGGAGTAACCACCCTCGGTTCTTTCATGCAATCCAAAATATTAGCAAGGACATTGGTTCCAAGAAACTACCCCGACCCAAAACGAGCTGGGACTATTCAGCTAACCAGAGTCAATGAATTAAATTTTCCCCGCATTATTTTTGATGGAATATACAGCTCTTATGTTATGGACTACGCGAACATACTAATGGAAGATTTGGACGAAATTTATTACCGCAAAGACAGAAGAAGCGATGCAGGACTTTTCGTAGTTTACAGTAAAGCATCCTTTAAAAATAGACCATTACCGGAGAGTCAAAAGAACAGTAAAGACTTTATTGTAAAGCATGGTTACCAAATACCGCAACCTTTTATAAGACCTTCATATTATAATATCGCGGGTGATGAATTTCGAAAATATGGAATAATTTCTTGGCACCCGGTGGTTAAACCAAAAAACAAAGGGGTACTAACCATTAAGGTGCCAAACGACTATAAAGACAAAATCAAGCTAAGTGCTGAAGGTTTTGGCGAGGACAATTTCTATATTTCACACCAACTTATTATCGAATTACCAAATAACAAAAAGCAAAAGGAATAATTCATTACACTAACTTAAAGGAACGGATAGCATGAAAAATTTATTGTAAAAATTCTTTTAATTAGGAAAACATATTACAAATTTGTAAATCTACATTAATACGAACCACCAAAATATTAATCTTAATAGACTACAAAAACAATCCTTTATTTTCTTCTATTTAACCGAATCATCCAGTCTATAAAATTGAAATCGTTTTAACACACAGTTTAATTTTAAGCAATCTTAAAGACAATTTCTAATCTATCGTCTAAAATAATCTTCACCAAAATAGGTATCAAAGAAGACGCTAATTATGGTGCTCCAATAGGAAACGGTGTAATGCCAAATATGATACAGTTGCGAGACACCAAAGACAATAATCACTGTGTTATTGAATACGGTTTACATAAAAACCTATTTTTTGTAAATTTCAAAAATGGTGTTTTTATTACGTTAAATTTTTATCTTAAAAAAAGCAGAACATCCAAGCTAAAATCTGTTGTTAGTACTTTCCAGCGTGTTTTCGGTCTATAAGTTTCTTATGAAAAACTATAATTATGTAATTTTTAAAGAAGCTAACAAAACTAGAACGAATAAATGCGAAACTCGAGATCATACCTTTCCATCTTAGTATTCATATGGACTACTAGCATATTGAATTCATGTGCATCCGCTAAAGACGAAAAAGAAAATAACATTGTAGTTATGGGCTACTATGTGCCAGAAAAAGAATACCATCCCGAACAGCTTCCATTAAATCAGTTAACCCATATTATATTTTCTTTCTCTACCATTATTGATGGAGAAATGAAATTTGGAAACACGGAGACTGGAGAAAAACTAGCACAACTTGTGGCACAACGTAAAAACTACCCTCATTTAAAGGTGATGATTGCATGCGGTGGTTGGGGAGCCAATGGTTTTTCGGATATGGCTGCTACCAAAGAGAACAGAGTTAAATTCATTAAAAGTGTTGTTTCCTTTAATTCGAAGTATAAATTAGACGGACTAGATATTGATTGGGAATATCCAGCAATACCAGCTGCCAATACAGGAGCTAGACCTGAGGACAAGCAAAATTTCACTTTGCTTATGAAGGAGTTACGTGAATCACTAGATACCCTAGAAAGAGATCAAACCCTAACCTTTGCTTCTGCAGGCTGGAAGCGATACTACGAAAATATAGAACTAAAAGAAGTAATGCAATATGCTGATTTCATGAACGTAATGACTTATGATCAAGTGGGTGGTAATTCTCCCTATACTGGACACCATACTGCACTTGGTCTTATTAAGGACGTGGATGTTGAAGGAACTCCAGCCTGGAACTATGTGGAAGAGCGGAGAGCAGCAACTAAAAAAGGTGGTTCTACCTATGGGCCTAGGTCGGTCGAAAAGATAATTGCTTTTTGTATTGAAAATGGGGTTCAACCAAAACAATTGGTTATTGGGTCAGCATTCTATGGAAGAGCTTGGAAAGGAGTTCCATCTTTAGATAACGGTCTTTACCAGCCAAATAAGGGGGCACATATAGGCTGGAGTGGTTATTCCCAAATTCGTCAAGAATTTGAAACAGATAAAAATTACAAAAGATACTGGGATCCCGTTGCAAAAGCACCCTACCTCTACAGTGCCAAAGACAGTATATTTATAAGTTATGATGATACCGTTTCTGTAAGACTCAAAACAGAATTTACCATACAAAAGAAACTAGGCGGTATCATGTTTTGGCAGCTTGGTAATGACACCAAGGATGAGGATAGTCTCTTAAAAGCCATGTACGATACCGCATTAAAAAGTAAAGAATAATACATTATTATGAAAATTAAAATCTTCATTACCCTACTAAGTTTAACGCTGTTTGTTACTTCTTGTGCTGATGACAAGATTACGCTTATCGAAGATGGAAAATCAGCCTATGAAATCGTTTTTAGCGACAATGCTACGGAGGCACAATCCAAAGCTGCAGTAACGCTACAGGAGTACCTGGAAAAAATAAGCAAGGTGCAATTGCCTATCGTGGATGAGAGCTCTCAAACTTTAGATAAGCAAAAAATCTATATTGGAAATATCGAAGAAGATAAGCTACAGCCGCAGGAAGTAAGTATCAAAACAGTTACTAAAAACGTATATATTTCCGGAGGCTCTGACGAAGCTATTACGAATGCAGTATTTGTCTTTTTGGAAAATTATCTTGGTTGTAAATGGTATGCTCCCGGAGCGGAACGCGTACCTATTTCCAATACTATTATATTAAAACCAATAGCATACAAGTACACTCCTGAGATAACCACACGTACCGTTCATTCCAGGCTTTTCTATGAAAATCCAGCGTTTGCCAAAAGTCATAAGGTTACTTCAGAAGCTTTCCCTTACTATGTGCCTGAGGCAAAAGTGCATACGTTTCACAGATTTATACCCGAAGAATTATTTTATGAATCACATCCAGAATATTACGCATTACGTGGTAAAAAAAGATTGCCGACGCAATTATGCCTAACCAATGCCAACGTATTACGTATTGTAAAGGATTCTGTAGCTGCATTATTTCAAAGAAACCCAGAAGCAACAGTTGTTTCTGTGAGTCAAGATGACAACCAACAATATTGTCAGTGTGAAAATTGCCATAAAATTGATACTGAGGAAGGTAGTCCCTCTGGCACTATGATATATTTTGTAAATAAAGTGGCTGAAGCATTTCCGAAGAAAACGATATCTACCCTTGCTTATCAACATACACGGAAACCACCTATAACAAAACCAGCAGCAAACGTATTGATTACCTTATGTTCTATTGAATGTGACCGAAGCGGTGCCATCGCTGAAAAATGTAAAGATTTTGCCGATGATCTTTCTGGATGGAGTAAGCTTACAGAAAACATTAGAATATGGGACTATACCACACAGTTTACAAACTTCTTCTCTCCATTCCCTAATATGCACACGCTTCAGCCCAATATTCAATTATTTAGAGACAACAATGCAAAATGGGTCTTTGAACAACATAGTAACAATCCAAGCGAACTTTTTGAGCTTCGTTCCTATATAACTGCCAAACTCTTATGGAATCCTGATCAAGATTATGATGCTCTTTTGACCGAATTCACGAATGGATACTATGAAGAAGCCGGTCCAGCTATAAAAAAATATGTAGACCTAATCCATTCTAAAATTAAGGAAGACCCGGACTTTTTCCTTTTCCTGTATGGCGACCCTTCGGAAGCTTTTTCTTCCTACCTGAACCCTGAAATGCTTAATCTGTATTCAGAATATTTCAACGAGGCAGAAAAAATAGTTGGCCATAAACCCGATGTTTTAGAACGGGTAAAAATGGCAAGGTTAGGAATTGACTTTGCAGCTCTAGAAGCAAGCCGAAAAAATATCACACCAAAGTACAGTCTAACCCTTCTGGCCGAAAATGGACTAAAAATTACCAATCCCGATATAGCCGTTCTTTTGGATAACTTTACCAATACAGCTAAAAGAAATAACATTACATTAATGAACGAAATGGGCTTTACAGTTAAGGAATATGGCACTAATTATATATCCGCTCTGGAAATAGCTAAAAGGACTAATAAAGCAAAAGGAAAAAAAGTAGTTTCATTAACCCCGCCCAAAAAATATGCAGATGAAGATCCAATGGTCTTAACAGATGGCGCTCTGGGAGGCAGCAGTTTTTATGCCAACTGGTTAGGATATGAGGGCAACGATATGGAAGTGGTCGTGGATTTAGAAGAAGTACAAACTATTACTACAATCTCGATGGCTTTTTTACAAGTAACGAATCATGTTGTATTCTTTCCTTCCAACGTAACCTATTTAGGGTCTTCAGATAACAAAAACTTCACCACCTTAGGAATTATTTCTAACGCACATCCACTAACAAAAACAAGCAAAGTAAACGACATCCAATACTTTGACTTAGATTTTAAACCAAAAAAAATCAGGTATCTTAAAGTCCGTGCAGAAAACAAAGACACACCCTATTGGCATCATGCGGCCGGACTACCATCTTGGACGTTTGCAGATGAAATAATTATAGATTAAATAAAATAGTTACTAATTTTTCTGAAGAATTATACCAAAAAAACGGCCCTTAGATACCTAAGAGCCGTTTTTTTATTTTATCACCATATAATTCAAGAAGCTACAAGTTAGTGCTTACCACTATCATCTGTATTATCATCTCGATACTTACAGCAAGGATGCACACTGTCATACGCTTCTTCTGTTGCTTTTAGTTCTTTGGTATCGTGTCCAACATTAACTAAAGCAGTTTTGATCTTCATAGGGTCAGTTTTACGTTCATCTAAAATCAAGGATAATTGATGAGAAGGAATATCCCAGCTAGCATACTTAACCCCTTTCACACCAAGAGCAGCTTTCTCTATACGAAGTTTGCACATATCGCATTTACCATCAACTTCCATGGTTAATTTTTTATTCTTTTCTTGTGCATATGTCATAGCTGTGAAAAGTCCTAAAACCAATACTAAAAATACTTTCTTCATAATTATTTATATTTTAAATCGAAATCCTAAATAAACCATTCTACCCATAATGGGCGCGAACACTATACTTGTATCAAAATTCTCGCCAAAAGGGTCTTCCGCTCCTAAAACTGGATTAGATTGTCTAAAATTAGTCAAATTTTCACCACCGAGGTATACTTCAAACTTTTCGGAAAAGACTTTAGTCGCTTGGGCATTCATTAAACTATAACCTTCTGCAAAATCACCTAAACGAAATTGAGGTGGATTTTCATCCGTATTGGGTAAACGTTGCTTTCCTAATGTATGTAAAGTATAATCAAACTTCCATTGTGAACCCTTATCCGTCAACGTTGTTTCGTATCCCAAATTCACAAAAAACCGGTTTTGTGCCTGTAGTGGTTTTTGTAAAGTACCGCTTCGGTAATCTGTTTGCACATCATAATATTTATAGGCCATCCGTAAATCTAGATTTGCGAGAATTTCATGATTCACCTCTATCTGAAAACTATCGGCATAACTTTTCCCATCCAGATTATAAAAGGATACTGCTCTTGGGTTTTCCCAGTCTACAACAATCTGGTTTTTAAAATCAGTCTTATAATAATCCAAAGTGATATTTCCTTTTCTGTTTAAAAAAACAAAACCCTGTAAAAAACTCACACCATAATTCCATGCATCCTCAGGATTCAAACCATATACGCTTCCCGCTGAATCCAAAATTTGAATTTGTCTTGAAGAACCAAATAACTGTTGATTTTCCGCAAAAATATTTGCAGCTCTCCTTCCTCTTCCTATCGAAGCTCTAAAACTTCCCAACTCCCAAGGTGTGTAACGTGTATGCAGTCTTGGTGTAATAAATGTTCCCAAGCGATTATGCGTATCTATTCTTAGGCCTGCCGTAAGACTTAATTTCTCTAAGTTCTCAAAACTATATTCAAAAAATGCCCCAGCCGAGACATCATCCCTACTAAAATCATCCGTATTTACAAGTTCATCATACGTATCATATGCAAAGGTTAACCCGGTCTTGAATTTACTACGGGTATCTCCTATGATAGAATTAAAAATAAGATTAGAATAGATACTATTATGCTCAATATCATATTGATTAAAACCATAATATGATTCTTGTCTATGGTTACTATAGGAAGCCTGAAAGCCTATGCTTTGAAAAGGAAGTTCTGGAAAAACATATCCTAATTTCACGGAAGAATCAAAACGACGCGTATCTATTTCACTACCCCAAGCATTAGTAGTAAACTTATCCGTGTCTGGATTAAATTGTGTTTGACCAACTTGCTTTTCATCATTCAAAAAACGAAAATTGATAAAGCTCACCCATCCCGTTTCAGGATTTTGATATTGCCAACGATTCATAATATTAATTTGGTTGGCAAGGGGGGCGTCTAAAAATCCATCGTCATTCCGATCTTCTTTTTGAGTCCTAAGATTACCATGAACATAGAGTCCCGTGCTCCATTTGTCCGATAGGTTATGGTTAATGTGGCTGTTGAGTTCTAAGCGACCATTGCGATTGGCATATCCATTTACAAATAATCGTTTATCCGTCATTGGTTTCACCAACTCTGTATTAATTTGACCTGAAATACTCTCATAGCCATTAACAACACTTCCAGCTCCTTTTGTAATTTGAATACTCTCTACCCAACTACCTGGTGTAAAAGTTAATCCATAAGCTTGCGATGCGCCACGTACCATGGGAATATTTTCTTGAGTAATTAACAAATAAGGACTGGTTAACCCAAGCATCTGAATTTGCTTGGTACCTGTTAAGGCATCCGAAAAATTGACATCAATGGCTGGGTTGGTCTCAAAACTTTCAGAAAGATTACAACATGCAGCCTTTAGTAATTCTGCACTATTTACAGTGATTACATTTTGAGCACTGAAATAAGTTTTTTCCACTGCATCTCTTTTCTCCTTAACCACTACTTCATCTAGCTCGTTAGAAGGTACTAGGAAATGACGCACCATTTTAGGTTCGTTAATAGTCAAGGTATCCGTTTTAAAACCAACATAACTAATTATCAATTTAGTATACTCTTTCAAATAAGGAATACTGAATAATCCTTCATCATTTGTTATGGTTCCAGTTTGGGAATCCATCCAGTAAACATTTGCGCCGGAGAGTCCTATCTCATTATTAGCACTATTTAGCTCCATCACCACACCCTCAATCTTAGTTTGAGTATACCCAAGTAGCGGAAATACCATTACGGCCAATAGTAGACACTTTTTCATCTTTTCTCTTTTAAACAAGTTGTACCAACATTGAAATTGCCATAACTAGCATAATAGCATTCTCTATGAATGTAGCCTCTGTCATAGGTAATTTAAGAGCTGTACCCAAACAGGCACAACGAATACTTTTTTTATCCAATAAGCTTTTCGTAACTCCTATTGTTGTTATCCCTAAAATTAGAATGGTTATGATTAAAGCTAAGGGAATCTGTATCCGCATTAAAAAAAGAAGTCCTAATGCCAATTCTAAAAATGGATATATCCAACCGTAGGCAGGAATCAATTTTGCAAGCGGGTCGTACATCCTAAAACTTTCTGGAAACCCTTTTAAATCTAACAGTTTAAAAAAGCTAAAAACAATATAAAAAAGCCCCATAAAATCTAACATGGCTTCGGTCGCACTCCAATCTTTAAAATTGAGCAAAAAAGCAGCAGCAAACAAATAAGCGAATATTAGCAGTAAAGGCTTTAGTTCTTGAAGTTTGGATTTTTCATCAGAAACATCTTCTACCACATTATGCATCGTATGTTCCTGCTCTGTAACGGTATACTTTTCAGGTAAAGCAGATTGAAATGTTTCAAGTCCAATATGGCTTACCATTTCTACATGCGCTTCTCCGCTATCCAAATCAATTGTAACATTAGAAACAGTTGGTATTTTGGACAACTTATCCTTGACCGATGCAACACAGCCGTTGCAGGTCATTCCTTGTATGTTATAAGTATGTTTCATTGTAATAGTTTTTATAATGCGCCAGTCACTCCTTTATCTGACTAATTTCTGCCAACCTAAAAATACTAATTTGTCCACTCCTATAATTGATAACATGGAGTAGTTCTTTAAATAGTATCATATCAGTAGCTTTCTCAATACTTTTCGAAATTTCTTGCTTTTTATTCCCTTCTAAATCAAAGACTAGGACACGGTCATTTTCAAAATCGGTCACAAAGACATCATCGTTTGTTACTAAAATCCCAGTAGCCGCGTTCATCTTTTGATCTTGCCCCATCATCTTTACAAAACTTCCTTTTTTATCAAAAGCTTGAATGCGATTATTATAAGCATCTGCGACCCAAATTAAGGAGTCAGTTACTTGCACATCTGTAGGATAATAGAACTCACCTGGAGCATTCCCTTCGCTGCCAAAAGCAATCCAGTCAATACCATTGTAATATAGAATTCTATTATTGTAAAAATCTGCTATTGCTTTCTCGTTCTTATATATTCCTATTCCTGCGGGTGCATCCAAACTATCTTTCAATATTAGCTCCCCAATAACATCATTTTCTAGTGTTGCGATGGCATCCTTGCCGTATTGTGGAATAAATATAGTAGCACCCTGAACAGCTATATGCATCGGTCTATCGAGAGAATCAATAGATTGTTCAATAGTGCCTTCATCGTCTATTTGAACCAGACGATTATGGTCGCCATCAGAAAGCCATAATTTTCCATCCATCTCCGCAATACCAATAGGATTTACCCCATTCAGTTGTATTGTTTTAGAAAGCACCCATTCTTTTGGGATTTCTTCTTTTTGTTGGCAAGAAGCAAATAACAACAATGTACTAATTGCTATATGTAAGTATTTCATCCTAATTATTTTTAGTCATTCGTGCGTAATCAAAAAAAAACTCTTTTTGACTGTCCTAGAATAATGATAACATGATTTTTATTTCGCTATTCGATCATAATGACAGCAAGCAGGAAGTTGGTCATAAATACCTGTTTGGGCTTTTTGATTTTTAGTGTCATGCCCAGCTTTCGCAATTGCCATTTCTATTTCTGATAAGGTCGTTACACTGCCATCAAAAGAAACCTTCATCATTTTGGTATCCTTATTCCAAGAAAATTCTGAAACACCGTTTAAACCTTTTGCTGCTTTACCAATACGCGCTTCACACATACCACAATTACCAGCTACCAGAAGATTTTTTGTAACTGTACCTGCTTTACTATCCGATAACGAATTCACCATCGATTCTTCGACCTTTCCATCAGTTCTTTCTATTTTAGTCGTTATTGGGGTGTATCCTGCTTTTTCGACTTGTTTCTCAACAGCTTCTAAAGTCAATTGTTTTTCTGCCGGATAAGCAAAGCTAAAATCACCAGTTTCAATATCAATCTTTACATTTTTGATACCCTTAAATTCCTTGAACTTTTTCTCTAATCCATACGCGCAAAAGGGACAACCAAGTCCATCTACCTGTACCATAATTTTATCCATTGCTTTTTGAGCATTTGCCCCAAACACGGTCATCATACCGATTACCAATGTTACTAGTATTGTTTTTTTCATTATTATATTTTTAATGTAAGTGAATTCTTATTTATTGTTAATTCCTATTTCATGATTTTAGTTCCGAGTTCTATAGATTTCACACCTCCCTTCCTCCCTGCTTTCTAGGAGGGGCATAGCCCGCTAAAATGTAAATCGACTTCCTAAAAATAAACTGTATTGTAATTTTCTACCAGTATCTACATCACTTACCAAGGGCACCTGAATAGCCAAATCAAAAGTTGTGTTTTTTCTGGCATACTGAATTCCCTGCGCATAGAGCAGCTGATACCAATCACGTTCAACTAGCCATGAATTGGTGTATTCAAAGAATAAATTTATTTGCTTATTTGGATACTGTGGCTTTAGAAGTGGAAGACCAAAACCCAGTTTATATCGGAATTCGTCCATACTACCATCTGGCATTGAATTATAGCCTAATTCGTTAGAAATACCGTATTTAAGAGTCTCGTAACCAGCAACAACTCCATAATATCCGGCATACTTACCAACACTTAAATCCATAAGATCTAAATCTTCTCCAGTGGGTAAGGTCTGTACCGTTTTGGCTACTACTCTAAAAGTTTTACCCGTAGCGTCTTTTCTGAAAAATTGATACTTTCCTGTTATCTTGATATCTGCTAAAGAGCTACCGCTATCCCCATTTTCAATATCATAATTCAAATACGGAATAGCTACACCGATCATGGTGTTCGATGACGGCAAATAACTAATCGCAACGGGTACATAGGCAAATGTGCCCCGTTCCGTATTTCTAATCTCGGCAAGAGTTCTAGCGGTAAAACTACCTGCTCCTAGCATAATAGGCTTATCTGACGTAATAGGCGGGCCTTGTGCCACAGAGAAATCTGTTGACAGCACTAAAATGACTGTTAGCCAATATATATATTTCATGATTTTTAAATTTGATGTTTTCCCGTATAAACAGGTTAGTTTCTTGGTCCAAAATAGGTATGATACCTTGTTCGGGAACAAATCCAAAATAATTCCTCAAAAGAGGAGTTAACATCAAATTAAAAAAGTCTCATCAAGCAACTGAATGTCCTTGACAAGAAGAGGTGGAGGGTAATATTTGTCTGTTCGTTTTTGCTGTTCTAAACCGTTAAACAACTCAATATAGTAATTCGTAAAAGCGACCAAAAAAATTTGTTGATCAAAACTGATATCGTTAAAAGAAATCTTTAAATCATCTTGCCCTTGCAAAGTGATGGTTTCATCTCCACAGCAGTGATTTTCTAGGGAAGTATCTTCCATTACTTTCATTGCGGCGTCCATACCGCAATCCGCGGCCTTAGCAAAAAGAGCTGTATCCATAACACGGCCCATGCACGTATGTTTCTCAATGGTCCAAGAAACCGTTGAAAGCAATAATAGCAACGCCATTAGCAAGGATGATATTTTCTGAAATCCTTTTTTCACTTTACGAAGATACAAAATTTCGATTTTTAGCAACTGCCGTTAACGAATATTTAAGTGCATTGTATTGTGAGTTTCGACTTAAAACTCGAATTTTGACTCAGATATAGAAAATGAGAAACATGTTGGAAAGCTTACGTCTCCAAATAAAGACGATTACTAATTCGAGACAGGAAACAGACACCAAACTCCAAGAGATTTGCAATCTCCTTCACGACAATGTTACCCATTATAATTGGGTAGGTTTTTATTTTAAAAACGGGAATAAGGCAGAATTAAAATTGGGGCCTTACACCGGAGCGCCTACAGACCACACCATAATCCCATTTGGCAAAGGTATATGCGGACAGGTAGCGGTTAGTAATGAAAATTTTGTGGTGCCAGATGTAAAAGCCCAGGACAATTATATAGCTTGCAGTATTAACGTAAAAGCGGAAATTGTAGTTCCGTTATTCGTAAATGGGGAGAATATTGGACAAATAGATATTGATTCTAACACCCCAAACCCTTTTACGAAGGAAGATGAACGATTCCTAGAATTCGTGAATTTGGAAGTTTCTAAATTATACGAGACCCAGCTAAATAAATAGATTAAGGCTACTAAAATTGACGCTCATTTCTTATTTGGGGTTTGCAATACCTCATAAAGAAGTGCAACGGTTCAAAACTTTATCTTTTTGTTGATAAACTTGCAAATTTTTTACTTGTAAAAAAATTACTTTTGTGTGCTTCTATAACTAACCACAAGCACAAGACATGAGCACCGTTAAAAAAGCTTCTTCCGCCTTAATTTCTGTATTCCATAAAGATGGCTTAGAACCCATTGTAAAGAAATTCCAAGAACTTGGAATTACAATATATTCTACCGGAGGAACCGAAAAATTTATTAAAGACTTAGGAATAGATGTTATCGCTGTGGAGGATGTTACCAGCTATCCTTCAATTTTGGGCGGACGTGTAAAGACATTACACCCTAAGGTTTTTGGCGGTATATTAAACCGTCAGGACCATGAAGGTGACATAGCACAGCTTGCAGAGTTTGAAATTCCACAATTAGATATTGTCATCGTTGATTTATATCCTTTTGAAAAAACCGTAGCAAGTGGAGCTGCAGAGCAAGATATTATAGAAAAAATTGATATTGGCGGGATTTCATTGATTCGCGCCGCAGCAAAGAATTATAAAGATGTGCTCTGTGTTTCTTCTATGGAAGAATATTCGGATTTTTTAGAGGTAATTACTAACGGAAGTGGTACTACTACTTTAGAAGACCGCAAACGCTTCGCCGCAAAATCCTTCAATGTTTCCTCTCATTACGATACTGCCATCTTCAATTATTTTAATCAAAATCATGATTTGGCGGCACTAAAAGTTAGTGAGACAAATGGAAAGGTCTTGCGTTATGGTGAAAATCCACATCAAAAAGGGTACTTCTTTGGCGATTTTGACGCAATGTTCTCTAAACTCCACGGTAAGGAACTATCCTATAATAATTTATTAGATGTTGATGCTGCCGTAAATCTGATGGATGAATTTAAGAATGACACACCAACCTTTGCCATCTTAAAACATAACAATGCATGCGGGTTGGCACAGAGAGAAAACCTGCATCAGGCATATGTTGATGCTTTAGCGGGTGATCCTGTTTCTGCTTTCGGTGGTGTTTTAATAAGTAACAAAGAAATTGATAAGGCTACAGCTGAAGAAATTCATAAATTATTTTGCGAAGTTGTCATTGCCCCGGGCTATGAACCCGATGCTCTCGAAATCCTAAAGGGAAAGAAAAACAGGATTATACTCATTCAAAACGAAGTAACCATGCCAGACATGCTGGTAAGAACTTGTTTAAACGGAATGCTGCTTCAAGAAAAAGACCATAAAACTGATGCTATTGCTGATTTAAGTAATGCAACAGACACAAAACCTTCAGAGCAAGAACTAGAAGATTTATTGTTTGCCTCTAAATTATGTAAGCATACAAAATCCAATACCATTGTTTTCGCTAAAAACAAACAGTTATGTGCAAGCGGTACTGGACAAACATCGAGAGTAGACGCTTTAAACCAAGCCATACATAAAGCTAAGTCGTTTAATTTTGATTTAAAAGGTGCAGTAATGGCCAGTGACGCCTTCTTTCCTTTCCCTGATTGTGTAGAGATTGCGGATAAAGCAGGAATCACCAGTATCATTCAGCCAGGAGGCTCCATAAAGGACCAATTAAGCATAGATTATTGCAATGCTAACGGAATTTCGATGGTGATGACAGGCACACGTCATTTTAAGCATTAATTTTACTACTTTTGTCGA
>CAZDOW010000079.1:0-15781 GCA_964507115.1 uncultured Maribacter sp. | reverse complement strand
ATTTTGGGTACTCCTATCAGGTAATCCTAAACGAAATTTTAGGTTATAGTAGTGGAACACACGTGGTCACCTTAGGTGTGGATCTATTCCAAGGTATTAGTAATTGTAGGTGTACTTATTAGATTTTGGTTTCTTTACTTTAGCTTTGCCAAAATTTAGATTCATTCATGGGAACTGTACGTGTTGAAAATATTAAGGTATACGCCAATCATGGCTGTCTTACTGAAGAAACGATTATAGGAAGTGATTATCTCGTAAATGTCCTGGTCAAAACAAATCTTTCCAAAGCTTCCAAGTCAGATAAATTAGCCGATACGGTGGACTATGTCCATATCAACAAGATTGTAGAAGAGGAGATGGCTATACCATCTAAGCTTTTGGAACATGTGGCCAAAAGGATTAGTGATAGGATTTTCTCCGAGATTCCAACGGTAAACAAATCAAAAGTAGCAGTCTCAAAAATCAACCCTCCAATTAATGGTGATGTAGAAAAAGTAACGATTGTTCTAAAATCGAAAAGAACGTGATTATATCTTTTTGATACATTGAAATAAGGCATTACCTTTACGCTTTAATTATGGCATCGTGGCCGAGTGGCTAGGCGCAGCTCTGCAAAAGCTTGTACAACGGTTCGAATCCGTTCGATGCCTCAAAAAAACCCTTCCTTTTGGAGGGGTTTTTTGTTTTTTCATTCATTAGGAGATATGAAGCAACCTGTCACTTTTTAGACAGTTTAGGGTAGATTACTTAGCTATGCTCGCAAAGATGTTTTTATTCGGCTTCTTTCGATTGGTATCGTATTACATCTGCAGCAGAAAGACCAAGAAAATAGCGGGTATAAAATATACCGCTATCGTTCTTGCACCTTCGTAATCTTTGGCAATCCGTTGTCCAAATAAAAGCATTAGTAAAGCTAAACAAGATAGTATTGCACCATAGAAGGCCATGGATGTGCTTCCTGAAACTAAAAGCTGAACTATTCCCAGAAGACAAAGCACTCCGGCGATGACTTCGGTAACAAGAACAGTCCCCAAGAGTAAGGGAACCAAATTCTTTAAAGGGGTTTCGGCAAAATGTCCTTTTAGCCATCCTAGATTGCCTTTCCAGTCAGTTATCTTATCGATTCCACTTTGTAAGAATGTTATAATCAAAAATAGTAGTAACAAGATTTCTGTAGCATTGTTTAGAAGAGCATCCATAATAAATTAATAATTTTTGAAATGAAAATTAGGTAAATCTTATTTAGTTGTTCGGCTGTAAAGGGCTAGGTTTTTTATGCAGCAGCCTTGTTAGTTTAATGGACAAATCTGTAAAGATTATTTTAGCATTGCCATTTCTTTCTATGTGATATATTGCTTTTTCTAATTCTTCTACTAGGAGAAGAATATTATTTTCATGCACGAAAGGGGAAAATTTTTTTAATTGGAAACCATCGACATGTATCTTCATATAGGCAAGTTCTTCTGCGCCATAATTAATCAGCATAGCCTGCCGCATAATCGTGATACAAAAACCTAAGAAATTTTTTTGTGTTTCCCTGCCTGTTTTTGCCAATTCTTCACTCCAAAGAATTAGTTCATGAATTGCCGCTTTATTCCCTTTTGCTTTAAACGCACTGCGCACCCATTGCACAAACCACTTTTCAAACACTAAGTCTTCCGAGTCGTTATTAAATAGATCCAAGGCCTTATTGAAATTACCATTAGCTTCGTGTGCAATCCTCATGGCTTCCTCATTGGTCGCGCCTTTGTCAAGTAAAGCGCTCATAATTGCCTCTTCTGCTAAAGGAGGAAAATGCAAAATTTGACAACGGGATTTAATCGTTTGGATAATTTGTTCCTCATCTTGGCAAAGGAGCAGAAAAATTGTTTTGTTTGGTGGTTCCTCTATAAGTTTTAATAATTTATTTGCGGCTTGGGTATTCATGCGTTCCGCCATCCAAATAATCATCACTTTGTATCCGCCTTCATAAGCTTTTAAAGAAAGTTTCTTTACAATTTCTTGGGCTTCGTCCACCCCAATTTGTCCTTGTTTTTTTTCTATTTCCAATAGGCGGTACCAATCAAACAGATTTCCATAAGGCTGTTCGGTTATAAATTTTCGCCATTCCTGAATATAGTGGTCGCTAACTGCATGTGCCTTTACCTTGTCCGAGTTAGCAACGGGGAACGTAAAATGCATATCTGGATGGGACAAGGAACCGAATTTTAAGTTACAGGCTGCATCTCCTCCTTCATTTTCACTGTCAGAGTTGTTACAAATGATATATTGCGCATACGCCAAAGCCATGGGTAAAAGACCAGAGCCCTCTTGCCCTACGAACAATTGTGCATGCGGAATTCTTCCGGCATCGGCACTCTTAGCTAAGTGGTTCTTAATATGGGAAAGTCCTAAAACGTCCTTAAATAACATGATTTCAAATATAGGCGTTTTTAGGGCAGTATATAATTAAGATTTATCCTGTAAATTTATATTAAGAGAGTTTTATACCCATTCTATTAATCTTTACATTTACCACTTATTTAAAAGCAGAATCTCATGAACGTATTGGACAACTACAATTTTGAAAATAAAAAAGCATTAATACGCGTAGACTTTAACGTTCCTTTGAACGAAAATTTTGAAGTTGCCGATATAAATAGGATAGAAGCTGCCAAACCAACTATCATAAAGGTTTTGGAAGATGGCGGAAGTGCTGTGCTTATGAGTCATTTGGGAAGACCTAAAGGTGAAAGAAATCCAGATTTATCTTTAAAGCATATTTGCGCAACGGTTTCTGATGTTATTGGAGTTACCGTAAAATTTGTTGAAGATTGTGCAGGAGAGGAAGCGGAGAAAGCCGTGGCCGAACTCAAAAACGGAGAGGTATTGTTGTTGGAAAATTTGAGATACCACTCAGAAGAGGAAAGGGGAGATGAAGCCTTTGCGGAACAATTATCAAAATTAGGTGATATTTATGTGAACGATGCTTTTGGAACGGCACATAGGGCGCATGCCTCTACCACGGTTATAGCAAAGTACTTTCCTGATGCCAAATGCTTTGGATATTTGTTAGCCAAAGAAATCCAGGCCATAGAGAAAGTGATGCGAACAGGTGAAAAACCCGTGCTAGCCATTTTGGGTGGCGCTAAGGTGTCCTCAAAAATCACCATAATAGAAAATATATTAGATAAAGTGGACGACCTGATCATTGGTGGTGGAATGACCTATACTTTTGTGAAGGCACAAGGCGGCCAAGTAGGCAATTCTATATGCGAGGACGATAAGATGGACTTGGCTATGGAAATTCTAAAACAGGCAAAGGAAAAAGGGGTAAACGTTCATATTCCGGTAGACGTAGTAGCTGCAGACGATTTTAACAATGATGCAAATACCAAAATAGTAGATGTAGATAAAATTCCTGAAGGTTGGCAAGGCTTAGATGCGGGTCCAAAGACTTTGGAAAACTTCAAAAATGTCATTTTAGGTTCCAAGACCATACTTTGGAACGGACCTGTTGGTGTCTTTGAAATGGAAAGTTTTGCAAATGGCACTATTGCTGTAGGGAACGCTATCGCTGAAGCCACTGAAAACGGCGCATTCTCCCTAGTAGGAGGAGGCGACTCGGTAGCGGCTGTGAAACAGTTTGGTTTTGAAAACAAGGTAAGTTATGTGTCTACAGGCGGCGGCGCAATGTTAGAAAGTTTGGAGGGAAAAACCTTACCAGGTATAGCTGCAATATTAGCGTAGTAAGCACGTTATCGATAAACGGGGCTTCCTTAAATTAGTTATATTTTTAAGAGTATATATTTTATTCTAACAAAAAAATGTACGATTTTCGTTAGCCCCGCTAAGAAAATTTAGTTTACTATGAACAACCTTACGCTAAAAAGAGTATTTCTATTAGGTTTATTTTCGATTTCCCTTTATACCAGTGCACAACAAAAGGATTCTATTGTTGATAATAAACCAAAGGGAATTGTCCCAGAGATTACAATGGACAGTCTTTCTCAAAAGGAGTTGACGCTTCAAATGGAGGAGCTGGATATCACTAATCTGCCAGATGCCCCATTAACACTTTTTAAAACAAAGGAATCCAAACACTACGATTTAAAAGACCATGAGACTGCTGCTAAGTTTGACAGTCTTTGGATGAAAGAACTGATTGAAAGCAACGCCCTTTTTGGAGAAATGTATGATGAAGTGGTTAATCTTGATACGACCGCTGTTCCTCCAATAGATTTCAACACAGATACCCTAAAGCTACGTCTGGAAAGATTAAATAAGAAAACACCCTTCAACGTGACTTATAATCCTTCATTGGAAAGGGTCATTAAATCTTTCTTAACCAGAAGGCGGGGTCTTATGGAGCGCATGATGACGGTAAGTCAGTTTTACTTCCCACTTTTTGAGCAGGAACTTGATAATCATGATATTCCTTTGGAAATGAAATATTTGGCCATTGTAGAATCGGCCTTAAACCCCAAAGCAAGGTCGCGTGTAGGTGCCACAGGTCTATGGCAGTTTATGTATGGTACGGGCCGCGAAATGAAACTTAAGATCAATAGTTACGTAGATGAACGTAGCGATCCTATCAAATCTACGGAGGCTGCTTGTAAATATTTGAATAGGTTATATAGTATTTATGAGGACTGGGATTTGGCACTGGCGGCCTATAACTCTGGCCCCGGTAACGTAAACAAGGCGATAAGAAGATCTGGAGGACACAAGAATTACTGGAACTTAAGAAGTTATTTGCCTAGGGAAACAGCAGGGTATGTCCCGGCATTTTTAGCCACTATGTATATTTTTGAATATGCAGAGGAGTATGGTATAACAGGAAAAATTCCAGAACGAAATTATTTTGAAACAGATACCGTACATGTTAAGAGCCTTATTACCTTCGATCAAATATCTGAATTAACAGGGGTCAATAAAGAAGAACTTGTTGTTTTAAATCCTTCCTACAAGTTGAATGTCATACCCTTTGTGGAGGGGGAAATACACGCCTTACGCTTACCTTGGGATGCTATGGGCAAGTTTGTTGCCAATGAAGAAGCTATTTATGCGCATGTGGAAAAACAGCTTAAAAGCAAAGAAAGCCCACTTCCAGAGCTGGTTAAACAGGCAGAGGAAAATAGAATACGATACAGGGTGCGAAGTGGAGATTTCCTTGGAAAAATAGCGGAACGTTATGGCGTAGGTGTTAGCCAGATAAAACGTTGGAACGGATTAAGAAGCAATAATTTACGTATTGGTCAACGATTGACCATCTACCCGAAAAAAAATGCGACAGCTTCCGTAAAGCCTAAAAGTGTCCCGTCCAGAACAGCTGTTGCTAGCAATACTAAGGTACATGAAGTACGCAGTGGGGATTCTCTTTGGACCATCTCTAGAAAATATCCTGGAATTAGTATTGAAAATTTACGAAAATGGAACGGTATTAGTGGTAACAATCTAAAACCAGGCACAAAATTAAAATTGTGTGATTGTTCATCTTAAACCAGAAATCCAAAAATGAAAAAATTAGCAACACTATCTGTTTTGGCCATACTTTTTTTAAGTTCCTGTAAAGAGGAAAAAAAGGAAAGCTATCTTCCTAATTCTATTGGAGCTTATAATACACTTACTATCGTGATAGATAATGAGCTTTGGAAAAGTGAAGTTGGGGACAGAATTCGTGAAAATTTTGCAGCCCCAGCATTGGGACTTACTTGGGATGAGGCTTTATTCAGTATTACCCAAGTACCACCACAAGTTTTTTCTGGAGCCGTAAGAAACACAAGGAATGTGCTATACGTTATGGAAGATTCCTTGGATATAGCGCATATGAAGTCCAACATGTATGCCAAACCACAGAAGGTAGGTGTAATTAAAGGAAGGAACAAGGCTGAAATTATAAAGAACCTTAACGAAAAAGCCCCGGAATTTGCCAAAATTTTTAAGGAACAAGAAATAAAGGAAGCACAACGACGATTTTTGAAATCTTTGAATAAAGAAAAGGCACTAGAGGAGCAACTAGGCATTACCTTGAACGTTCCTTCAGCATTTAAGGTAGGAAGAGAAGAGGATAATTTTGTTTGGATTGATAGACAGATACAAAAGGGCACCATGAATATTATTGCCTATAGTGTGCCTTGGGATACATTTGAAAATGACAGCACCTTTGTACAGGATATTATAAAGATGCGAGATTCTATAGGTAAACTATTCATTCCCGGAGAGGATATTCCTGGGAAGGAAAATTATATGATAACCGAGAAGGCATTTTCTCCTTATGTCTTCCCTGCAGAAGTTTCGGGTAGAAAATCTGCTGAGATAAGAGGAATATGGGAAATGTCAGGATATCCTATGGCAGGACCCTTTATCACCTATATAATTAACGATAAACCCAACAACAGGAAATTGGTTTTGGAAGGGTTTACTTTTGCTCCCGCTACGAAAAAAAGGGATTATATGTTCGAACTAGAGGCCATAATGAAGACCTTAAAGTTTCAAACACCAGCCCCTTAGTAGATATAAAAAATTAAAACAAAACAAGCCTTAGGTTTACCTAAGGCTTGTTTTGTTTTATATAATGAATAGGTCTACAGATTGCCAAAGGCATACCCTGTAGAGACTCTGAATATAAATGCGTAAATAGTTATAGCAATTAACGTGAAACATATAACGGAAAAAACCTTAAAATAATTTTTTATAAGCAGATGCTTCCAGTTTCTAAAAGCTTCAGAATAAATTGATTTTACAAGTAGAAATTTTTCCATAGTTTGGGGTTTTAGTGTTCGTACAGGACAAATATTCATTTATTTAAGCCAATCCATGAATAGATTAGTCCAAACCCTTATTTTCCCTTTGAAACGCAGGCCTTATTTTGAAGAATCCGTGAACTACTATTTTATTCGATGAAATAACCATGGGTTACTCATTTCTTTGGCTTACAGAAATGCTATGGCATAGATGGATAGGGTAGTGTGCTAAATCTAAGGTGGTTTTCAGGAGATGAATTTACTAATCGTAGGATCGATAAGAATAAAAATGAAAAAACCGTTGATTAAAAATCAACGGTTTCAACTTATATGGGTAGGAATGGTTTTACATATTTACGATAATGAATTCTGACCTACGGTTTAAATAGTGTTGTTGTTCACTACATCTAACGCTGCCGTCACATTCGTTTAATAGTTGTTGTTCCCCGTAACCAATGGCACTTTCTATACGGTTTGCATCAATACCTTTGGAAATGAGATATTCCCTTGTAGATTTTGCTCTTTTATCCGAAAGATAATTGTTGTATCCCGCAGTACCTCTGGAATCTGTATGTGATTCAATTTTAATGACCATATTAGGATGCTCCGTCATTACCTCTACTAACTTGTCTAATTCCTTACTAGCATCTTTTCTAATGTAGGATTTGTCAAAATCAAAATGAATCATTTCTGTTTTAAGCTTTCTTATGCCATTTTCTACAGCAATCATTCCTTCAAGTTTTTTCATGGCTATAGACACGTTAATTGTGTCTTTCTCCGCTGTAGTTACCTCTCGCTCATCCACAAAATAAGTATCCTTATTGGTTTTTAGAATATATCTGGTATCTGTGTCTAAATCTTCAAATATAAAGCTGCCATCTTCGGCTGTCCACATTTCTTTTAGCTTAACATTATTTTCGTCCAAAAGCGCTACCATTGCTTTGGGCATTAAATCTCCAGTTACAAGTTCTGTTATGACCCCTGCAATAGCGTTTATGTTTTCAGGAACCTCCTCTACCATTAAGTGTTTAAAGGAATAAATATCATCAAAGCCTTTTCCTCCTTCGCGATTGGAAGCAAAAAAGCCTTTTTTTGTTTCTTCGTTTACGATATAGGAGAAATCATCTTTATTACTGTTAATAGGTTTCCCAAGGTTTTTAACTTCTGTTAATCCAATTTCTTCATTCAAAACAGCTTCGTAAATATCCAATCCGCCAAGACCAGTATGTCCGTTAGAGGAGAAGTATAGTTTATCTTTGTTAATAAAGGGGAACATTTCTTTTTGTTCCGTATTTACTTCAGGTCCAAGGTTTTTTGGAGAGGAAAACTCGCCACCTTCAAGAATATCTACTACGAAGATATCTGTTTCACCAATGCTACCCGGCATATCGGAAACAAAGTATAGTTTTTTGCCATCCTTGCTCAGTGCTGGGTGACCGGTAGAATAGGAGTCGCTATTAAATGATACTTCGGTAGCCTCCGTCCATTCCCCATCAACTTTTAGTGAGCGGTATATTTTAAGGTGGTTTATGCCTTTGCTGTCTCGCCTAAGTTTCTTCCCATAATTATTTCTGGTAAAATACATCGTTTTATTATCAGAAGAGAAAGTAACGGCTGCCTCATGATATTTGGTATTTACCTTTTTAGAGAATTTTACGGCATTTTTAATATCAGAAGATTCTTCGTTAAGTTGGCCAACGTAAAGATCTAGATACGGTTGATTGTCCCATTTATATCTTCTGGTATTTAAGAAAGAAGAATCATTTGCAGAAGCAAAGACGACGTCTTTTTCATTATGGAACATGGGAGCAAAATCCGAATATTCAGAATTTACGCTTAAGTTTTTGATTTCGAATTTGTTTGGAGTATTCAATATTTCGTCAAGGACCATTTCGTTTTGTACCGCAGCGGAAGATGCATTATTATCGTTCTTCATCTTTTTATTGTAAAGCCGCATTAATCTTTTAGATCTAGCATATTTACCGGTTCCTTTTAAGGAGTGTGCGTATTTGAAGATGTTATCTGCAGACATTTCGTCTTCATAATCTTCATACAAAATTGTATACCATTTGTACGCTTGTTCCATGTTTGTGTTAAAGTAGTGCGCGTCACCAGCTTTTTGCAAGACTTCAAAAGAGTAATTGTCTTTATCTTTTAACGCTTCCTCATAAAGTTTCGACGCTTCTGCGTACCACATTTTGTTAAAATACTCATCTGCCTTTTTGATAAGCTTACTGGACGGAGTAGGGTTACTTTTTTGCTTTACTTTTTTTGAATTTTTTTTGATTGCTGTATCATTATCAGAAAGCTCATCATTTGGGGGAAGGCTATTGGCAACCTGAAGCAACCAGACGTCCTCTTTGAATTTATTATCAAACTTGGTGTTGGAATTCTTGATTGCAGTTTCCCAGGAGTTGTAGCGGTTTACATAGATATAATAAAGTTTAGTCTCAGGATTTTTAAAATACCCAGAACTAAAGCCCTTTTTAGAAAGCTTTCTTACCTGTTTGGCTAAGTTCTTGGATTTACTGAAAACACCTGAAACTAAATAAAACCCATTTTTCACATTGCTGAGTTTGGTAAAGGTGCGTTGTGGGATATTGTTATCTGAAGCAGCTTTAATAAATGCCTCTTGATCGTTCTCTTGAATGTTCTCTTGTTGGTTTTTCTTCTGATAAAAATCAGACACTTGGGCAACCAAATTTTGGTTTACAGAAGTAATCTCTTTAAAGTCCTGTGCAATGGTAACAAAGCAGTAAAGGAAGATAAAAGCTTTTAAAAGGGTTTTCATGGGTAAGGCCTAAGTTAAAATGAGCAAACAACCATTTGGTTGATAGCAGAAGGGATTTGAAGCCTTCCTACATGTACTTAACAACAAAATTACAGGTATTGTGTGTGTAGGATTATTTTTTGTTGTGAAAGCCTTATAATTTGTAGTGTAGTATTGAAAAGATGATTTGTGAAAAAGTACTGTGATGTTACAAATGCTAAATATTACTTATAATTAGTGTAGTTTTTTATAAAAAACCAAATGGTATTTATTTTGAAATTTATAAAATCCTATGAATGTGGAGCTATATTTTTAAAATCATCTAGCGTATTCGAAATTTTGGATAGAAAAGGGTGGAGAGTCAGTGGAGACAGTGGAATATTTAAAGCATAGAAAAAGCCACAAGTGTAACTTGCAGCTTAGATAATTAAAAATTACAGATGTAATTAATCCTTTTTTGTTTCGTCTATTTGCTCATCTTCTTTGGAAGCATCTTTAAACTCTTTTATACCGCTACCTAAACCACGCATGAGCTCTGGGATTTTCTTTCCCCCAAAAAGCAATAGCACTACCAAAACAACGATAGCAATCTGCCATGGTCCAATAGCCAAAATTATAGTTGAATATGTCATATCAATATTATTTAAACTTCCACAAATGTAACAAAAACTAAAATACGTTACTAAAATATTAACGTATGTAATCAGATATAAGTACGTAAAGGTTTGTAGTTTTTTGAAATCTTTATAAATCTACACTTGCTAGTGGTCCAATAAGTTATATTTTTAAAAGTAATATAATGTTGTTTCAATACTAAGTTTATCTTTGTTATAATGGCCAGGAAGGGAAAAAAAAGAAAGGAAATAAAACGTAAACTGCTACATAAGTATCGATTAGTGATACTTAATGAAAGTACTTTCGAGGAAAAAATATCTTTTAAGCTTAGTAGATTGAATGTATTTGTTACTGGATCTTTATTTATGATTGGGCTAATAGCCCTTACCATACTGCTCATAGCTTTTACACCACTTAGAGAATATATTCCAGGTTATTCTTCTACTAGGTTAAAAAAACAAGCGACGGAGCTTACTTATAAAACTGATTCATTGGTTCGAACACTAAACTATACTAATCGGTATTTAGATAATATTCGAATGGTATTAAAAGGAGATATAGAAAATAATGAAGTAAATCGGGACTCATTGTTTCAACAATTTAAAATAGATCCGACTTCCATAGATTTAACACCAACTAGACAAGATTCCATATTACGATCCGAAGTGGCTCTTGAAGACAAGTATAATTTGTTCGAAAGGAACCTAGACAAAAGAAACTTGGTGCTGTTTCCACCTATTACCGGCACTGTTACTATGTCTTTTGACGCACAACAGAGACATTATGCAGTTGATGTAGTTGCGCCTATAGATACTCCTGTAAAGGCAGTAGCTAATGGAACAGTTATTTTTTCTGAATGGACTGCAGACACTGGGTATGTTATCATTCTTGAACACGAAGACGGACTGTTAAGTGTTTACAAACATAATGGTTCCTTGGCCAAGTTTCAAGGTACTGTGGTACGCGGAGGGGAAGTTATTGCCTCGGTAGGAAACACTGGGGAACTTACCACCGGGCCACATTTGCATTTTGAGTTGTGGGATAACGGAAATCCGGTAAATCCTTTGGATTTCATCGACTTTAATTAAGAATTATGTCCCTAAAAACCTTTGCTGCCAAAGTTTTTGCCAAGCATATTTATAGAAAAACTTTAAAATGGGCCAATAACCCACTAGAAACACAGGAAACTGTTTTTACATCTTTAATAACTAAAGGCGCTAGCACCAAATTTGGAAGGGATCATGCTTTTAACCAAATCAAGTCTTTTGAAGATTTTGCAAAACAGGTCCCTATACGAGATTATGAAGAGCTTAAATCCTACGTACAAGAAGTGGTTGATGGTAAAAGTGATATCCTGTGGCCGGGAAAACCGAAATATTTTGCAAAAACATCAGGAACTACATCAGGCGCAAAGTACATTCCTATAACCAAGGAATCTATAAAACAACAAGTTGATGCTTCTAGAAATGCTATGCTGCATTATATACATGAGTCCGGAAAAGCAGATTTTGTAAACGGTAAAATGATTTTTTTGCAGGGTAGTCCAGAGCTACATGAAAAGAACGGCATTCAGCTGGGTAGATTATCTGGAATAGCCGCCCATTATATCCCTAACTATTTACAAAAGAACAGATTGCCTAGTTGGGAAACGAATTGTATTGACGATTGGGAAACCAAGGTAAACGCAGTAGTGGAGGAGACAAAGGGGGAAGACATGACTGTTATTGCTGGAATACCTTCTTGGGTTCAGATGTACTTTGAGAAACTACAAGAAAAGACCGAACGGAATATTGGGGACCTTTTCCAGAATTTCGAGCTTTTTATTTATGGCGGAGTAAATTACGAACCATACAGAAAAAAGTTTGAAACCCTAATAGGGAGAAGGGTTGCAAGTATAGAATTATTTCCCGCAAGCGAGGGCTTCTTTGCCTTCCAAAATTCACAGAAGGACAATGGCATGTTATTGCTTTTAGATTCTGGAATCTTTTACGAATTTGTGAGATCTGATGAATTTTTCTCTGAAAATAGGATACGTATAACATTAAATAATGTGGTCAAAGACGTAGACTATGTAATGATTATCTCCACAAATGCAGGTTTATGGGCCTATAATTTGGGAGATACAATACGGTTTACTTCATTAGCGCCTTTTAAAATAATTGTCTCTGGTAGAATCAAACATTTTATATCCGCATTTGGGGAACATGTTATCGCAAAGGAGGTAGAAGAGGCGATGTTACTAGCAACTGAAAAAACTTCAGCAAGCGTTAACGAGTTTAGCGTAGCACCACAAATTACACCGGAAAACGAAGAGCTTCCCTATCATGAATGGTTGATAGAGTTTGAAAAAGAACCTGAGGATATGGCTCTTTTTGCCCAGGTGCTGGATAAATCCCTTCAGAATCAGAATAGTTATTATGATGATTTAATATCTGGAAAAATATTACAAACCTTAAAAATTGTATCAATAGAAAAAGGTGGATTTAGGTCTTACATGAAATCTATTGGTAAGTTGGGCGGGCAAAACAAGGTGCAACGCTTATCCAACGATAGAAAGGTGGCAGAAGAATTGTTAAGGTACAAACGCAGCTAAAAACTAGGTGTTAGCAACTTAAATTTTAATTGTAATTTTGTTCTAAATCCTTGTATGGGAAAAACAATAACAACAACACGAGCTCAGGAATCTACAAATGCTATTGAAAGAATGTATGTTACCATGCGGCATCTTTTCAACCGCGGCTTTTATAAACCAAACGGTGTTTCAGGTGAAGCGTTAAAAAATGCACTATTAGCTTTACGACCAGAAATTTATGGATCTGTTGGAGAGACAAAAGCAGAACTTAACGGTCTTGTTTATGTTTTGGAAAGACTACCCGCCGGCATAGAACAGTGCAAGTTCATTAATTTAACTTCAGACGAAGGATTTGGATTTTCACATATTGAGCCCATTATTCCACCCAAAAGAAGACGTAATTGCTACAGGATAGATAACGAACAAATGAACATTGAGATAACTCGTGGAAGATCTGATATCTACGATATTCTTACCCACTTGACCTTTTTGTTCATAGAATCCGATAAAATTTGCAAACGAATTTTAATTCCTGATACGGAAAAGACCATTAGGGACTGGTCTAAATTAGAAGCAACAGTTAAAAAGGAAGAGATAACCCAAGAAGAACGGGAAATAGCCTTGATACATACTGCAAATATTTTGGGAAGATCTTTTGAGGAAATCTTGGAGGTTTACGGAAAGTTTAGAACAGATGAAAACCCGGAGCGCTTTCTTAAAATAATATACTGGCTTGGCAAATTATCCTTAGAAGAAGAAATTACAGGCGAAAAACGCACCATTACTTTTAGCGCGTTATTGCGAGAAAGGTTAGGGCATCATATACACGGAGAACGTTGGGCAAATAAAATTAAGGAAACCTTAAAATCAAAAGGACTTTTAGGTAGGCCCATACATATTATTTCGGCAAATATGCACAGCGTTATGAATTCCTTGTTCGCTAAAAAAGCGCTTGCAGCAGACTTTGACAACACTGATTCACTTGAAATATATAAGGCCTTAAGCAGTTCCGATAATGCCGAGCTAAGAAATAAGGTAAAGAAAGTAGCCGAAGAAAACGGAATGATTTCTTTGGATGACACTTCGGGCACCAATATAGATGTGCAGATTTTTGATGTTGCGAATTTTGGGCCAGGCTTATGCTGTTATGAGGTTAAGGATGAGCCCGACGAATCAAAACCGATTATATTTGTAATGGATTATGCTTTTGGGGAGCAAGCTTATGAAACCATTGACGAATTATTGAAGCCTTTTGAAAGCAAAAAGAAAAAGTCTGTTTTCTTAAATGTTGCATCGCTTAGCATTATGGGGAAAGCAGGAATATTAGAGGGAGGTAAAGGTGATTTAATGATTCCTTCTGCACATATTTTTGAGGGTACGGCGGATAACTACCCATTTAAGAACGAACTATGCGCAGACGACTTTAAAGGAAATGGCTTAGAAGTTTTTGAGGGCACCATGGTGACTGTTTTGGGAACTTCGTTACAAAATAAAGATATCCTAAGGTTCTTTCATAAATCTACATGGAGTGTTATAGGTTTGGAAATGGAGGGGGTGCACTATCAAAAAGCAATACAATCTGCTTCTAAAATTAGAAAAAGCATCCGCGAGGATGTGAAGGTGAGATATGCGTATTATGCTTCTGATAATCCTTTGGAAACAGGAAGTACATTAGCATCAGGAGGATTAGGCACCACAGGGGTAAAACCTACATATTTGATTACGGATAAGATTTTAAAACAGATTTTTAATTCATAGTATAATGGCAGACAATCAACCAAATAACCCCCAAAACAATTCGGACGAGATAGATTTGGGCCAATTATTCCAAATGATTGGGAACGGATTTAACAAGCTGTTCAGGGGTTTTTTAAAGGTATTTCTGTACCTGAAGAAAAATACCATAATCCTAGTTGTGTTAGTAGTGGTTGGTGCTGGAATAGGATATGGCCTAAGTAAAATTATTTCTAAGAAATTGAAGACGGAGGTTATAGTAAAGCCCCAGATGGATAGTAAGAATTACCTGTATGACGTGATTAATGAAATACAGGCAAACTTAAAAGCTAAGGATACCGCCTTTTTTATATCTATTGGTTTAGATGAAATTAGTTTTGAAGGCTTAGAGATTTCTATTAGCAAAGTTAGGTCTGATGGGAGTGATGAAAGTGATATCGGGTACTTGGAATTACTGCAGAGTTTTGAAAACACGGAGGCCATTTCCGATATTGTTAGGGCAGAACTCAAAAACAAGAGTTCCTTTAACCATAGAATTACCTTCTCATACAAAGACACCGTTCAGGGGCATGATTTTGCGGAAAAAGTCATGAAGTATATTAACGGCAATAATTATTTTCAAGGACTAATAACTATCTACAGAACAAATGCGACCTCAAGAATAGAAGAAAACAAGGAGCTTTTAAAGCAAGTAGATGAAATTATTTCCAATTACGCCAAAAATATGAGAGCAGACAATGCTCCTTTGGGAAATGAACGGATTGTGCTTGACAATAAGGAAACGGTGAACATAACGGGTTTGTTCAATCTTAAAAATAGTTTGATACAGGATATTGAGTCTAAAAAGATAGAATTAGAAGATCGCACCGAGGTTATAAAAGTCATTAACTTTGGCAAGTCCCAACCCGTTCGGAAATCATTCTTTGGAAAGGCTATAGTGATTATACCTATAGGTTTAATCGGTCTGTTCTTTTTAGCTTCATTTTTAAGATACCTTAATAAGAAGGCTTTAGAAACCCTATAAATGAATTTTATTAAGGAACAAAAAACGATTCTGGTTACTGGTGGTGCGGGCTTTATAGGAAGCAATTTCATTCCTTTTTTTTTAGATAACAATGAGGATTATAGCGTCATAAACCTAGATAGTTTGACTTACGCTGGAAATTTGAATAATCTTAGGGAGTCAGAAAACTTCAAAAGATATCATTTTATTAAAGGAGATATCTGTGATAAAGAACTTGTAAAAAGCATATTTAGGGAATATAGCATTGATGCTGTTATTCATTTTGCTGCCGAATCTCATGTAGATAATTCCATTACCGCTCCAGAAAAATTTATAAAAACTAATGTAAATGGCACGTTTAA
>CAZDOW010000078.1:0-15949 GCA_964507115.1 uncultured Maribacter sp. | reverse complement strand
ATCGTTTACGTTAAACCTAACATTTTAGTAGTATTAGTGCGTTAAACCCGGGGTAGTTTCCGGGTTTTGTGCTACTATATAGTTTTTTTAAGTCGTTTTGGACCATGCCAGAGCCAAAAGCCAGTAATTGTGAAGGTAAATAGTGAAAGGCTCATTATAGTGGTGTAAATCAATTTTATGTATCCACCTGTATTTAAATAATTATCTAATATTGATGCGTCATGCACATTTTCAATAAAATCTGCTCGTCTCTTGTCTACATGCAAAAGAACTCCTGTAGCGCCATCTAGCTGTATGCCGTAGTAATCGTCAAAAATAAACTTTGCGACTCCTTTATCTGGTCTTAGGTCAATACGGTCTAATTTAAATTCCGAATCAGAAGGAACTGCCTCCTTTAAATATAGCTTTGCTATTTTTTGCAATTCTACTATTGGCATCCATTCTTGTAGTTCTGTAGACGAACCTTTATAAGTTTTTGATCCTAAAAGGTCGCCAGTATTCTTTTTCCACCCAAGTAAAAGTCCTGTAGCTGCGATGATAAAGAAAAAGATAAATAGACTTGCGCCAGTGATACGATGAATTTTTCTAAAAACACGAAGCGTTTTTGCCTGTTTTTTTCTACTTTTTTTAATGTCCATCAAAAAATATATAGGTTCTTATAGATTGGTAATTTTTTCTGCTTTTTTTTTCAAAAACACACAAAATGGGAAAAATAAACAGAACGACTGTTGATTTTAGGCTTGTATTAACAGTTAAATGGATAAAGATGATTCAGCGCTTTCCTAGTTCTATAACTTCCAGATTCTTTATCTCTGCTCCATCAATCTCAAAGCGGAGCATGGTTCGCATGTGGTGAAAACCATGTTTGCCGCATGCACCAGGATTCATATGCAGCACTCCTAGCTTTTTGTCCATCATCACTTTAAGAATATGAGAGTGTCCACAAATGAATAGTTTTGGTGGTGTTTTTTGTATCTCTGGTCGTGTTCTGGAATTGTATTTTGGTGGGTAGCCGCCAATATGGGTTATCCAAACATCAACGTCCTCACACATGAACCTATTATTTAAGGGAAATTCTTTTTGTATAATATGGTTGTCTATGTTTCCAAAAACGGCATGTATGGGTTTTAGTTCAGATAACCGATCTGTTACTGAAATGTCTCCAATGTCTCCTGCATGCCATATTTCATCTGCCAATGCAACATATTTTAGTATGGTATCGTCTAAATGCGAATGTGTATCTGAAAGTAGTAGGATTTTAGTCATTATTGGTTTAGGCTAAAGTTGTCTTGGTTGAGATAGTGCAAATGCTTTATGTTAAATACAATAGCTATCGAGTCTCATTACAGCACTCTTATTTTTTTATTTAAATAATACAATAAATATGTCTAAACGTTTGTAAACTAAACAAGATGCCTAAAACCTTTAAGGGTATACCTAAGCTTCCAAAGTATTTTAAATAAACAGTAAGTATCCATATCTTTGTACCGTACAAAACTAAGCCATCCTTTTGAGATATTTCATTCAATTTTCATACTTCGGTAAAGCCTATCATGGTTGGCAGAATCAGCCTAACGCCATTACCGTTCAGGAGATTTTGGAAAATGCACTTTCTGTTTTGTTAAAGAAAAAGATGAGTTTAGTGGGAGCAGGTAGAACAGATGCTGGTGTGCATGCTCGGGAAATGTTTGCCCATTTTGATTTTGATGAGATTACCGATAAATTAAGTGTGGTATATAGGTTGAATGCTTTTTTACCCAGTGATATTGCCGTGCAGTATATATCCGAGATGCTTCCGGAATCACACGCTAGATTCGACGCACTGGAACGTTCTTATGAATATTGGATTAGCGCTACAAAAAATCCATTTTTAATGGAGACGGCGCATTATGTGAAACACCCACTGAATATTCCAGTGATGAACGAAGCGGCCAAACTCCTACTGGGAAGGCAAGATTTTGAGTGTTTTTCTAAATCCAAGACCGAGGTAAATAATAATCTATGTCATATTAAGCATGCGGAATGGAGTAAGGAGCAGCATCATATTGTCTTCAAGATTACTGCAGATCGATTTCTAAGGAATATGGTTAGGGCCATTGTTGGAACCCTTCTTGATGTAGGTGTCGGTAAATCTGACTTAGACACTGTTAAGGCCATCATAAAAAGCAAAGATCGCGCAAAAGCGGGTGTTTCAGTACCTGCAAAAGGCTTATATTTAGCGGCTGTTAGCTATCCCAATACTATTTTTAAGAAATGAACAAAGACTCAGGAAAAGCTTTTGATACGCGACTTTTTAAGCGTTTAATGGCTCATACCCGTCCTTATAAAAACACCTTCTATGGTGTCGCCTTTGCGGCTATACTTTTGTCTGCATTTGCTGTTATGACACCTATCATTCTTAAGCAGATTATTGATGACGCTATCAAGGGAGCTAATGCTGAAAAATTACTCTATCTGATTATAGCAATGTTGGTGGTACTTGTAGGCCAAGTAGTGAGTCAGTTGTGTTTTAATTATTATGCCAACTGGTTGGGGGAATCTGTAATAAAAGATGTTCGCATCAACTTGTTTCATAAAATGCTAGGGTTTAAAATGAAGTATTTTGATACTTCTTCCTTAGGGGTATTGGTGACAAGGGCGGTAGCGGATATGCAGCGTATTGGAGAAATTTTTAGCCAGGGCTTTTTTGTAATCGTTGCGGATTTATTAAAAATGTTGGTGGCTGCAGCGGTTATGTTATATATAAATTGGCGATTGGCCTTAATGGTATTTGCGGTTTTGCCTGTAATTTTATATGCCACACGGCTATTTCAAAAAGCTATGAAAGTAGCTTTTACAGAGGTAAGGGCAGAAGTATCCAATCTTAACTCTTTTGTTCAAGAACGTATTACCGGTATGCGAATTGTTCAACTGTTTACCAGGGAAAAGATAGAAAGTGAAAAGTTCAGGAAGATTAACGAAAAACATAAAAATGCTTGGTTAAAGACGGTTTGGTATAATTCTATTTTCTTTCCCATAGCAGAGATAGTTTCCTCAATTACCGTGGGATTAGTGGTTTGGTACGGAGGCTTGCAAAATGTGGCGAATATTTCCGATGACGTTGCCGGTACGGTTTTCGCTTTTATTCTGTTGATTGATCTTCTTTTTAGGCCTTTAAGACAGATTGCTGATAAATTCAATACCCTTCAGATGGGAATGGTGGCCGCCAACAGAGTGTTTAAGATATTAGATACGGATAGTTCAATAGATGATTTGGGCCAATTAGAAAAACCTGATGTTAAAGGGGATATTCAGTTTAAAGATGTCTGTTTTGGTTATTTGAAGGACGAAGAAGTACTGCATGGTATTTCCTTTGATGTCAAAGCCGGCGATACAATAGCTATTGTTGGGGCAACAGGAGCTGGGAAATCGACAATCATTAATCTTTTGAACCGGTTTTATGAAATTAATTCAGGTAGCATTACTGTGGATGGTACCAATATTAATGACTACACTTTGGCATCGCTCCGAACCCATATTGCTGTAGTACTTCAGGATGTATTCCTGTTTGCTGATACCATTGCAAACAATATTTCTTTAAAAAATTCGGATATTACTATAGCTGATATAGAGGCTGCGGCAAAAGCCATTGGTGTAGATGAGTTTATTGCTAGTCTTCCTGGTGGGTATGCGTATAATGTAAAAGAGCGAGGCAGTATGCTTTCAAGTGGCCAGCGGCAACTAATTGCCTTTCTTCGCGCCTATGTGAGTAATCCAAGTATTTTGGTATTGGATGAAGCTACTTCGTCTGTGGATACCTATTCGGAACAACTGATACAAAAGGCAACGGAGAAAATTACCGAAGGACGTACTTCTATTGTCATTGCACACCGCTTGGGGACAATAAAAAAAGCAGATAAGATTATTGTTATGGACGCTGGTAACATTGTTGAGATAGGAACTCATAAGCAACTGCTTAAAAAGGGCGGATACTACAGTAATTTGTATGAAGCCCAATTTTTGGCAGAGGAGGTTGCTTGATTTAGGATTTAGGTGGAATTAAATTTGTAAAAGTATCTGTAAAAAGAGCCAAATAAACTGCTGCGGCTATTACTACGATAAGGAGGATGGCACCCAAGATAATCAAGAAAAACAAGAGCTTTAAAAAAGTTTGTTTAATATTTAGATTAAAAATCTTCTTAAAAATATAACTAAAATATAAAACCTGAAAAACTCCATTTATTGTTGCGGCGTAGTACATGAGTTGGGCATTCCAGATGAACAAAATGTATAATAAATTTACACAAATAGACATTTGAGAATAACCATAAATATTCATTACAAAATGTTCGCTAAGATTAAATTCTTTTTTGTTTATGAAAACCAAACGAGATATTAATGCTAGAAAGGGTAACATTAAGATGTAAAAAAGATTTTGATATTCGAAAAGATAATCCTGAAATTTTTTACCCAAATCCAACCCAATCTTATCTGAATCGCTCATGGTTTCCACATTCATAGAATTAAACTGATAATTCAAAGCCTCAGGAAAAAATTGTTTGTTTAAGAATATGAATAAGCCACCAAGCATTATGGCAATTGTGAAATAACTAATTGGGTTTAGGTATTTTTTTCTTACACCGTTAATATAACCAACAATTACCTTGTCAGGATTCGTGAAAAGGTTTTTGAAAGTATTTAAAAAGGTATTATCAATATTAAAAAATCGTTCCACTGCATCATACCATAAGTTTTTTACAGTGATTCTATTACGTATAACCTTTGCCCCGCAATCCGGGCAGTAACTATAATCTGTTCTTAAGGAATTATCACAATTCTTACAATTCATAGGTTATACCAAATCTTGTTTCAGCATAGTGCTAAGTTGAGTCAAAGAATCATAGAGTACGAATTCTCCATTTTTTATATAGGAAATCAATCCTGTTTCCTCACTCACCACAAGACTGAGGGCATCTGTTTTTTCTGTTATGCCTACCGCAGCTCTATGCCGTAAACCAAAACGGAGGGGGATATTACGCTCATTTGATACTGGCAGTATAACCCTAGTGGCAACGATATAATTATTAACAATAACGGCGGCACCATCATGTAAAGGGCTGTTTTTGTAAAAAATACTTTCAATTATAGGCTGGGCTATTTCTATATTCATACGATCCCCAGTATTTTTTATAAAATCTAACGAATTGTTACGTTCCAAAACCAGAATAGCACCTGTTTTAGTGCTTGCCATTTTTTCACAAGCGTTCAAAATAGCATCTACGTCCACACTGGTAGTGATGCCTTCCTGTCTCAAGAATTTAAAATGCTTTATGAAGTTGCGCTTGTTGGCAAAGTTGGTGGACCCAATCATTAAAAGGAATTTTCGAATTTCCTGTTGAAAAACAATAATCAATGCAATAAGCCCTACCTGCATAAAGGCTCCTACGATAGTACTGATCATTTCCATTCCTAAAAGCTCAGTAAGCTTCCAAAATATCCAAACAATAACAATACCGATAAAAATATTGATGGCTACGGAGCCGCGCACCAATTTATAGATATAATAAAGAAGGACAGCAACGAGGACAATATCCAGTATATCTGTAATCTTAAAATCGATAAAATTGAAAAAATCCAAGGAATGCCGTTTTTGTAAAATTAACAAAATTTGAGGAAGGAAAAAGGGTAAACTTTAAGATGCTAAATGCTCGTAGAGTTTTGCGCATTCTACAGCTTCCTTAACGTCGTGTACACGTAATATTCCGGCTCCTTTTGTTAATGAGAACATATGTAGCGCTGTAGTTCCGTTTAGGGCATTTTCAGCATCGCTCTTTAATAATTTGTAGATCATCGATTTTCTACTTAAGCCTACAAGAATAGGACGGTCAACAATTTTTAAGGCTTCCAATTGCTGTAAAAGTTTATAGTTCTGTTCCATAGTCTTCGCAAAACCAAATCCGGGATCTATAATGACGTCTTTAATTCCTTTTGTCCTGGTTAGCATAAGTCTTTCTGAAAAGAAAAGTAAAATATCTTGGACAAGGTTGTGATAGTTAGTTTGTTCCTGCATGGTTTTTGGCGTACCTCGCATGTGCATCATAATATAAGGCACCCTTAAACTAGCCACCGTGTCCAATAAGGTTTTATCTCGCAGACCTGCAGAAATATCATTGATTATGGCAGCCCCGTGTTCAACACACTCTTTTGCTACCTTACCCCTAAAGGTGTCTATGGATATTAGTACATCAGGAAAATGCTTAAGTACCAGAGCAACAATAGGTGTAATACGCTTTAATTCCATTACTTCTGAAACTTCAGATGCACCTGGTCGGGAACTGTACGCCCCAATATCTATGAAGTCCGCTCCTTCTTTTAATATTTTTTCTACCTGGTTGAGGATACTGGCTTCGTCTGTAAACTTACCGCCATCAAAAAAGGAATCGGGCGTGATGTTTAAGATACCCATTACCTTAGGTGTTTTTAGATCTATGAGTTCTCCTTTGCAGTTGATGGTCATTGTATGTGCTGAATTTAGGTGCAGATGTTTCCCAAGTTTAAACCCTCTGTCTTGACGGTTACAAAATTTTAAGCGAAATTTACACAAATTACAAGAGGTATATGCAAGCAACGGCGGAACAATACGATGCGGTCATAAAGATTTGTCGCGATTTATACGAAAAGAAAATGTTGGATTACGGCTGTGCTTGGCGTATTCTTAGATTGCCGTCGTTAACAGATCAAATATTCATAAAGGCGCAACGAATAAGAGGGTTGCAAGAGAACGAAGTTCGAAAGATAGATGAGAACGAAGAATCGGAGTTTATAGGAATTATAAATTATTCTATTATGGCTTTGATTCAGTTGGAACTTGGCGTGGTTGACCAACCAGATTTAGAATCAAAAGAAGCTATTGCGCTTTATGAAAAGCACAGTTCTGGAACAAAAGAACTCATGCTTAATAAAAATCATGACTATGGAGAGGCTTGGCGAGAAATGCGGGTCAGTTCCTTAACTGATCTTATTCTGCAAAAACTACTTCGTGTAAAAACGATTGAGGATAATAAGGGCAAAACCTTGGTGAGTGAAGGAATTGATGCAAATTATCAGGATATGATCAACTATGCGGTATTCGCTCTAATTCATTTAGGATTAGGAAATAAACGTACATAAAGCAATGAGGTATATTTTAGGTGTTATTCGGATTTTTGTTGGCGTACTCTTTATTATCAGTGGTTTCATAAAACTAAATGATCCCGTAGGATTTTCTTTTAAATTGGAGGAGTATTTCAGTCCTAGTGTGCTAGATCTTTCATTTTTAGTACCCTATGCCTTAGCGATATCTATTCTGGTAGTTATTCTAGAGGTGATTTTAGGCGTAATGCTCATTATTGGTTTCAAAGTGAAATTCACGCTTTGGAGCCTATTGGGAATGATTGTGTTCTTTACTTTTCTTACCTTTTATTCGGCTTACTTCAACAAAGTAACAGATTGTGGTTGTTTTGGTGACGCCATTAAATTAACACCTTGGGAATCTTTTACGAAAGATATAGTGCTTTTGGTGCTAATTTTGGCCTTGTTTTTTGGAAGGAAATATATCTCCTCACTTTTTGCACCTGCCATCAATAAGATTATCATAGTGCTATCTATTGCGGTTTGTGTTGGTTATGCCAATTACGTGCTTAATCATTTGCCAGTCATCGATTTTAGACCCTATGAAATCGGCAAAAACATAACCGATGGTATGGGAGTGCCAGAGGGTGCGCCAAAAGCTATTTATGAATATGTTTGGGAGTTTAAGGTAGATGGGGAGCAGAAAATTATTGTGACCAATGGTGAATATCCAATAGTAGTTGGAGATGATTTAATTGGTGTAGAAACCTCAGAAATCCAAAAAGGCTATGAACCGCCGGTACATGATTTTACCATAGAGCAAGAAGGAGAAGATTTTGCCGAATCTTTATTACAAGAACAAAAACTGGTTATGGTCGTTGCGTATGATTTAAGGAAATCAAATACCGCTGTATTTGAGGAAATTAAGTCGGTAACAGATAAAGCGCTGGCAAATGGCTATACAGTAATTGGAATGTCTGCGTCAGGACCAGGTCAGACAGATACATTGGAAGCTAATTTTGACCTAGACTTTAGTTTTTACTTTACAGATGAGACTACGCTTAAAACAATTGTTAGGTCCAATCCTGGAGTATTGATTTTAGAGAAGGGAACCATAAAGCAGAAAGTACATTATAACGATTTGGAAGAATTGGTATTCGATTAGTTTCACATCAGGAAAAAAGATAGAAAATAAAAATTAACAAGAAGAATAGTTTATGAGAAGCAAAATTGTAGCAGGTAATTGGAAAATGAACAAGACATTGGAACAAACAGAAACGCTTTTGTTGGAACTATCCGCAAAACTTCCTGACACCAATGCAGAGGTTATGGTAGCTCCAACATATGTTAATTTAGTAGGAGCGGTCCAGAGTCTAGAATCATCAATGATTGAAGTCATTGCTCAAAACATGCATTTTGCAGAGAGTGGCGCATACACTGGAGAGATATCTGCCGATATGTTATTGAATATAGGTGTGGATACAGCTATTATTGGGCATTCTGAGAGAAGGGCATATTTTGGAGAGACCGATGAAATTTTGTCAAAAAAGGTAGTTGCAGCCTTAAACAAAGGAATACGTGTAATGTTCTGTTTTGGTGAAGAGTTGCAGGATCGACAGTCTGGAAACCATTTCAAAATAGTAGAAAGTCAGCTTAAGAACGCTTTATTTTCTTTGGAAGCATCGGCATGGTCAAAAATTATATTGGCGTATGAACCAGTTTGGGCTATTGGAACAGGTGAAACAGCTTCTCCAGAACAGGCACAGGAAATGCACGCCTTTATTAGAAAAACAATAGGCGAGGCTTATGATAGTGCTGTTTCAACTAATGTCTCTATTCTATATGGCGGTAGTGTTAAGCCAGGTAATGCGGAGGAAATTTTTTCCAAGCCAGATGTTGATGGTGGGCTTATAGGTGGTGCTTCCCTTGTGGCAGATGATTTTGTAGCTATCATTAAGGCAATTTAAAATTTAGGCCTTTTTGACTTGCTAACAAGTTTATTTTATACTTGTTTTACTATTACATTGAGCGAAGTCGAGATACTTATGAGCCTTATGGTTTTGTATTCTTAACTCCGCTTGAACTAACCGAGTTAATTCAATATTTTTTAAATACCTCTTTTAAATAGAACTTCATGAGTAACACCAGTTATATAGAGTATAACTTTATCATAGATCCGCCGCAACCTGCTTCAGATATCCTTATGGCCGAATTGGGTGAAGCTGGCTTTGAAAGTTTCGTTGAAGAAGAAGACGGTGTTTTAGCTTATATACAAAAAAGCGATTGGAAAGATAGTATTCTTGAGTTCGTAGAGATATTGAGGAACCCTAATTTTAAAATATCGTTCGGCTATAAGGAAATTAAGCAAGAGAACTGGAACGCTAAATGGGAGCAGAATTTTCAGCCGATATTGATAGACGATATCTGTTTGATACGAGCCCCTTTTCACGAAAAGAAAGAGGTTATCTATGATATTGTAATAGAACCTAAGATGAGTTTTGGAACAGGGCATCATGAGACCACTCACATGATGTTACAGCATCTTTTGGAATTAAATTTAGAAGGAAAGGCTGTGCTGGATATGGGCTGCGGCACAGGAGTATTGGCTATTTTGGCAGCTAAGCGCGGGGCTACTCCCGTAGAGGCTATAGATATAGATAACTGGTGCTATTTGAACGCAAAGGAAAATGTAGCGCGCAATGGTGTCGATTTTATCAACGTATATGAGGGCAGTGCACTGCTCTTAAAAAAACAGCAGTATGATGTTATCATTGCCAACATCAATAGAAATATTCTTTTGGAAGATATAGCAAAGTACACTAGCTGTTTAAAGTCTCAGGGCATTCTTTTGTTAAGTGGGTTTTATAAGGAGGATTTAGATTTGATTACCCAGAAATGTAACCAAGAAGGATTACGATTCGAAAAAAATCTCGAAAAAAATAATTGGGTTGCTGCAAAATATGTATTTTAGATATAAGTAAAAAAGAAATGATGAGCACTAAAGAACAAATTTCCGAAGAGCTGCTATTAGAAGAGGAGACTGTAAAACAAAATGAAATCGTTCTTTTTAATGATGAGGTAAATACCTTTGATCATGTTATTGAAACCTTGATTTCTGTTTGTGACCATACACCAGAACAGGCGGAACAATGTTCTCTTCTGGTTCATTACAAGGGTAAATGTACCGTAAAAACCGGAGAATATAAAGACTTGGAACCACGGTGTACTGGTCTATTGAGCGCAGGACTAAGCGCAGAGATTGTTTAGAAGACTTATAGTATAAGGTGCGCTAGCCTTGTTTTCTTTTCCTATATTTAGGCAGATAGACACCTAAGCTAAGCAAGTGCGTAAATCAATGATATTTTTATTATTGCTAACTCTTCCCATTCATGGGCAGGAGTTGCCACCTATTCAAAATTTTACTCCTCAAGATTATGATGGTGAGAATCAAAATTGGGCAATAACACAGGGTGCCGACAATCATATATACATTGCAAATAATCATTCTCTTCTCGAATATGACGCTGTTCGTTGGCGTAAATATAGTTCTGGTAACAATAGTTTAATTAGGTCCGTACATGCCAAGGATGAGTTTATATTTATTGGCCAGTATATGGAATTTGGTTTTTGGCAACGGAATGTTTTCGGAGAATTGGAATATACCTCCATTTCTAGCCAATTGAAAATTCCAATGGTAGAGGATGAGGAATTTTGGAATATTGTCACTTTGGAAAATTGGGTCCTTTTCCAATCTTTAGATAGAATTTACAGCTATAACATTAAGTCAAAAGAGTTTAAATGGATAGAAGCCAGATCAACTAAGGCACAAATTTTTAAAGTTGATGACGCCGTATATTATCAGAATCAGAATAAGGATATTTATAGAATTGAAAATGGGGAGCCTATACTCGCCATAGATTCTGATTCAGTAGAGGACAGAAATGTGGTAGGGATGTACGAAGAGCAAGATACGCTTGTGCTAATTCTGGATAATGCTAAATTTTTGCAAGTAGTTGATAATAAGATTACAACAAGAGATGTTAGGTTGTTAAAATCAATGGGGGATATTGTGGTGTATGCTACTGAAAAGCTAAAAGATGGTACTTATATTTTAGGTACTATATCTGATGGTGTATATCAAATAGATTCCAACGGGGATTTGATACGAAGTATTAATAGAAGAAATGGACTTAACAATAATACAATTCTTTCCGTCTTTCAAGATACCGATGAGAATCTGTGGTTAGGACTTGATAATGGGATTAGTGTTATTAACATGAACTCTCCTTTTAATGAATACATTGATAATAGCGGACAACTTGGCTTGGTTTATACTTCTCAATTATTTAATAATAAACTTTACCTAGGAACAAACCAAGGGTTATTTGTTAGGGAATTGGACTCGGAGCTGAAGTTTGAATTAATAAGCGGTACCGAAGGGCAGGTTTGGAGTTTGGATGCTTTTGATGGTTACTTGCTTTGTGGACATAACAACGGAACGTACCTAATAAAGAATGGTGAAGCAGATTTAATTTCTTCTTTTCCTGGCACATGGGGCATAAAAAGAATTAAAGGGCAACCGAATTTATTTCTACAAGGAAATTTTAATGGTATTTCTGTTTTAGAAAAAAAAGGAGGGTATTGGTCCTTTAGAAATAAACTGGAGGGCTTTGATATCTCAACTCGTTTTTTTGAAATGACAGGTAATAACAAGGTACTTGTAAATCATGAGATTAAAGGACTTTATAGTTTATCAATTGATGAAGATTATAGGAAAGTGGAGAAAATAGAAACGCATTCCCATATGGGTTGTTGTTCTAGTCTTGTAAAGTATAACAATCAAATAATTTATTCTAGTGTTAACGGAGCTTTTGTTAAAGAAAGTGGTAGTTTTAGTTTTAGGCCTGATTCTATTTTAAATCGTCTTTTAATAAATCAAGCTGGCGGTATAACTAGTATTGCACTACCTGATAAGAGTGCCAATAGGCTTTGGTATTTCACTCAGCATGGCTTATCCATTATTTCACCTGAGGTTTTTTCCGAAGCTTTAACCATTACTACGATTCCTATTCCACTTTTCTTCCGGAGGAGTTTAGGAGTGGCAGGTTTTGAGAATATTAGAAGGATTGGAGACGACAAATATTTAATTGGTATTTCTAATGGTTTTGTTACACTTGATCTTTCAAAGCGAAAGGAGGCGGAGTATCTAGTAGAAATTTCGCAAATAAAAAGTTTTTCAGGTTTAGAGGAACCATCTCTTGTTTCTCTTTCAAGCGGTACTTCAGAATTTGAATATGATGCTAATTCTCTGCGTTTTTCTTACGCTATTCCACAATTTGAAAAGTATTCGGAAATATCATATCAATATAGGCTTTCGGGATTGTTTGAGCAATGGAGTAACTGGGATTTTAAACCCAATGCAAGCTTTAATAACCTTGCATATGGAGATTACATTTTTGAAGTCAGGGCAAAAATTGGGAATAGGGTCACTAGCAATACCTCTAAGTACGCATTCAAGATTAATGAACCATGGTATTGGTCTAAATTGGCTTTGATATTTTATGGAATAATTGCACTAGGTTTCTTTTTTGGTATACACAAGACTTACAAATCTTACTACACAAAAAAACAAGGAAGAGTTTTAGCTGAGGAGAAGAAAAAACTTAAACGAAAAAAACTAAAAACTGCTAAAGAATTAGCGGTATTGAAAAATGAAAAACTAAAGGTAGAGATAGATGGTAAGAACAGAGAATTAGCAATCTCTACGATGAGTATCATAAAAAAGAATGAATTTTTAAATAGTATTAAAGAAAAATTAACGCAAGCGGTTAATCCTACTCAAATAAAATCTGTCATTAAAACTATAGATAGAAACATTACAAATGATGACGATTGGGAGTTTTTTGAAGAAGCCTTTAATAACGCTGACAAAGATTTTTTTCGTAGACTTCAGGAAAAACACAAAGAATTAACACCTAATGATTTAAGACTATGTGCCTATCTTAGATTAAACCTATCCTCTAAGGAGATAGCTCCTTTACTAAACATATCAATAAAAAGTGTGGAAGTTAAAAGGTATCGCTTGCGTAAAAAGATGAATTTAGCACATGAAGCTGGCTTGATTGATTATATACTATCATTTTAAACTATACACTTCTAAATTCAAACACGACATTACCACTACATTGCTACATAGGTAGCTGGATTTAAATGATATATATATATTGTTAAAAAACCCCTGTTTTATACATCTTGACCAGTAAAAATTACCATATTCTTGATTATCAATACCTAAAATTATCAATGTAGTATTTTTGTATAGGCGTGTTTTTTGTTAAAACAATCATAATGTCTATACATTTGATTGTAATCAAAATTCACTAGAAAATGAGATGTGGTGTCCTAACAATAATTGTAATTCTGTGTACGACCTTCGGATTTTCCCAAACTAAAACTGTATCAGGAAATATTTCCGATAGCGCTGGACCTATTCCTGGCGCGAACATCGTGGTCAAAGGAACGACCAACGGTGTAGTAACCGATTTTGATGGCGAATATACCATTGATAACATTTCATCCGATGCTGTACTGGTGTTTAGTTATATAGGATATAAGACAGTTGAAATTATAGTGGGAGGGCAAGATTCAATCGATGTTTTAATGGAAGAGGATACTCAAGCACTGGATGAGGTGGTCGTTGTAGGGTATGGAACACAGCGAAAAAGTAATGTCGTTGGCTCGGTTGTAAGCGTTGAAGTAAACGAAGCGACGGCTGTACCAACCACGAACGTGTCCGAAATGCTCCGAGGTAGAGCTGCCGGTGTTCAAGTGAATCTTGGTGATGCAAGACCTGGTGGAGCTTCTAATATTGTGATTAGGGGAAATGTGTCGGTTGCACCTAATGGGAATTCACCTTTGATAATTGTTGATGGATTACCATTTGATAACTTGAATGATGTAGCACCGGACGATATTGCCAGCATTGAAATTCTTAAAGATGCTTCTTCTACTGCTATTTACGGTTCAAGGGGGTCAAATGGGGTGATTTTGGTCACCACTAAACAAGGTAGACTTGGTAAATCAACTATTACTTATAATGGATATACCGCGATTCAAACTGTAACCAGAAATTTTAACTTGTACGATGGACCTCAGTTTATTGATTTAAGAAGGGAGGCCAATAGAAATAGATTTACTGGCGATTATCTAAGAGATGAAAACGTATTCAGTCCATTTGAGTTGGATGCAATTGAGAATAAGGAATTTGTTAATTGGGAAGATTTGACACTAACGGATGCGTTAATTCAAAGTCATTCGATAAGTTTTTCATCAGGTACGGAGAAGACTAAGATTTTTTCCAGTCTCAATTATTTTTCCCAAGAAGGTATTATTCCAAATTCTGGTTTTGACAGGGGTACCTACAAATTAAACCTTGAGCATAAAGTAACAGATAGATTAACATTTCGGGGTATAATTAATTATCAAAACTCTACTCAAGATCAAGAAACCGGTGGCCTAAATTTCACAACCATTACCCCTTTGGCAAAACCTTTTACGGATGATAATGAGTTGATAAAGTTTTATTTAGGTAATTCTATAACTGCCGTAAACCCGTTGTGGGATCAAAGAGAATCTACTGATAGGTCAAAAATAAATCTTACCGATGTAAATCTTAATTTAACGTATGATTTTAGTCCTAATTTTAGTTATACCTTAAATACATTTCTCAGAAATAGAAATACCAATAGGGGTATTTATAGATCTTCATTGCATTCTGCCGGAGATGAAGGAATAGGCGGTATCGGTGTAATATCCAATACCTTATTTAAACAAGTTTTAATTGAAAATATACTGAATTATACGCCGCAGGTTGGAGAAAATCATAATTTAGATATAACGGGTGTTCAAGCTTTTGATGAGCAATCCAATGAATATAACCAAATCGATAAATCAGGTTTCACCAATGATGCGCTTGGCTTTAATGGCGCTGCTACTGCACTACTTGCCAACGAAAGAAATGTTTCTGAACGAAGACTTCTTTCCTTTTTGGGCAGGGTGCGTTATGGGTATTTAGATAGGTATTTATTGGAAGCTACGGCAAGGGCAGATGGGGCTTCTGTATTTGCAGCTAATAATAAATGGGGATTTTTTCCTGCAGTTTCTTTGGCATGGAAAGCACATGAAGAAACATTTATGGAGAATATAGAGAGCATAGATGAAATGAAATTTAGGGTGAGTTACGGAGCAACGGGTAACCAAGGAATTAATTCATTGGAGTCCTTAGGTGTTGCCAATGATAGACCTTATGTATTCGGAGGTGAAACGGTAGGGGGATCAACTGCCTCCACGCGTTTGCCTAATCCTAACTTAAAATGGGAAACTACTACAACATTGAACACTGGGGTAGATTTTAGATTGTTCAATAACCTCTTTGAGGGTACGGTAGAATACTACAAAGCAAACACAACAGATTTGTTATTAGACCGGGCAATAGCAGGTACAACGGGTTTCAATGTAATCCGGTTTAATGTTGGTGAATTACAAAATCAGGGTCTTGAAGCATCCTTGAACACTAATTTTGTTAGAAAAGAAAACTTCAGCTGGACAATGGGTCTTATTTTCTCTAAAAATAGGAACGAGGTTATCTCGCTCACCGGTGAAACTGATGATAATGGGAACCCAATCGACGTTAATGATAGTTCGGGAAGAAGACTCTCTGTTGGGCAATCAATTAATAATATTTGGTTACCTAAGTACGATGGTATTTATCAGGTAGGGGATGATATCGCCAGTTCGGGAGACCCGTTGGCACAACCCGGAGATGTAAGGGTGGTAGACCAAGATGGCAACGGACAAATAG
>CAZDOW010000077.1:0-16497 GCA_964507115.1 uncultured Maribacter sp. | reverse complement strand
GAAACTTCACCAATTTTGGTGTGTTTGTAGAATTGGAAGAAGGTATCGATGGTTTGATTTATATCTCTGACCTTTCTTGGACTAAGAAAGTTAAGCATCCATCAGAATTCACCAATGTTGGTGATACCTTGGAAGTGGAAGTTTTGGAATTGGATGTGGAAGGACGTAAGCTAAGTTTAGGTCACAAACAAACAACCGAAAATCCATGGGATAAGTACGAGAAGGAATTTGCTTTAGGAACCGTTCATACGGCTACTATTACAGAAATAGTTGATAAAGGTGCTACAATAGACTTTAACGAGGATATTACAGCGTTTATTCCACAACGTCATTTAGAGAAGGAAGACGGTAAAAAGTTAGCTAAAGGCGACGAAGCAGAATTCAAAATCATTGAGTTCAACAAAGACTTTAAGCGCGTGGTAGCTAGTCATACTGCTATCTTTAGGGAAGAAGAGCAACGCAACGTAAAAGCTGCTGTCAAAAGACAAGCGACTAGTGCGGACGAAGCTAAAACAACCCTAGGTGATGCGAATGATGCACTACAAGCATTAAAAGAAAAAATGGAAGCTGCTGATTCTAAAAAGAAGAAGTAACCTTTTATTTTTAACATATTAGGAAGCCCCGACCAATTTTTGGTCGGGGCTTTTTTATTTAAAAATAAACGGTTCAAGAATATTTAATTGAATTCCCTATTTTTGTGAAGCTAAATGTGTGATGGACGATTATGGGTCAAAAAGTATTACTCTCTTCAAAAGAAATCAACATCATTCTACATCGTTTGGCTTGTCAACTTCTTGAGAACCATTTAGATTTTAAAAATACGGTATTAATAGGGCTACAGCCGCGTGGAATATTCGTGGCACAACGTCTCTGTAAAATTTTAAAGGAAGAATATGGTGTTAAGCATATAGATATTGGAGTTTTAGATATTACTTTTTATCGTGATGACTTTAGAAGAGGAGATAAACCTTTGGAAGCTACGAAGACTAAAATAAATTTTTTGATAGAGGATAAAAATGTTGTTTTGATTGATGATGTACTCTATACCGGTCGTAGTATTAATGCTGCATTAACAGCACTACAATCCTTTGGAAGACCTGCTGAGGTGGAATTATTAGCCTTAATCGATCGAAGGTTTAGTAGACATTTGCCCATACAGCCTAATTATAGGGGTAGGCAGGTAGATGCAATTGATGGTGAAAAAGTAAAGGTTATGTGGGAGGAAAATGAAGGTAAGGACGTAATATATTTGATTAATAGATAGAAAATGAGCGAACTGAGTGTACATCACTTATTGGGAATTAAATACCTAAAGGAGTCGGATATTCAACTTATTTTTGAAACTGCAGATCATTTTAAGGAGGTCATTAATCGATCTATCAAAAAAGTACCCTCTTTAAGAGATATCACCATAGCCAATATTTTCTTTGAAAATAGTACACGTACCAAGTTATCCTTTGAACTTGCTGAAAAGCGTTTATCTGCGGATGTTATCAATTTTTCTGCAAACCAATCATCATTAAAAAAAGGAGAGACCTTAATAGATACGGTTAATAATATTCTATCTATGAAGGTAGACATGGTAGTCATGCGACATCCCAGCCCTGGAGCGGGGATCTTTTTGTCTAAACATGTAAAAGCCGCTATTATTAATGCCGGGGATGGTGCCCACGAACATCCAACACAGGCGCTGCTTGATTCTTATTCGATTAGGGAACGGCTTGGTGATGTAACTGGCAAGAATGTAGTCATTGTTGGAGATATATTACACTCCCGCGTGGCACTTTCCAATATATTCGCTTTAAAACTTCAGGGGGCTAATGTAAAGGTGTGTGGCCCTAAGACACTACTTCCAAAATATGTAGAATCTTTAGGAGTATCTGTGGAGACAAACCTGCGTAAAGCATTGGAATGGTGCGATGTGGCTAATATGTTACGCATACAGAACGAACGGCTAGATATTAGTTACTTTCCCACAACAAGGGAGTATACGCAGCAATTCGGAGTCAATAAGAAGTTGTTAGACAGTTTGGACAAAGAAATTGTAATCATGCATCCGGGACCTATAAATAGAGGAGTAGAGATTACCAGTGACGTAGCAGATTCTAAACAGTCCATTATTCTAAACCAAGTAGAAAATGGTGTAGCAATACGAATGGCAGTACTTTATTTGCTGGCTTCTAAGATTAAATAAGAGCCCTATGATTTTTGATAAAGAAGGAAATATATCAACGGTATACCAAGAAAAAATTTCTATCACCACATTTTTGGATAACCTAAATAAGGAGTACGATAAGATTAAAGATGATAATCTGATTCTGAATCTTTTTTCCTTTAAAAAACTAGCCGCCGGCGATATATTGGAATTTTTGGAACTTTCCAATACACACAAAAAAAATGGCAAGTCTTTTGTGATAGTAACCAATAAGGTAACTTATGACGAAGTGCCGGAAGAGATTATGGTTTGCCCTACTTTACAGGAGGCAAAGGATATTATTGAAATGGAGGAAATAGAAAGGGATTTAGGCCTGTGAAGTTGACCATACTAGGTTGTTATGCCGCTACACCCCGTACTTTAACCAATCCAACCTCGCAAGTTTTGGAGATTAAGAACCATATGTTTTTGATAGACTGTGGGGAAGGAACGCAGGTGCAACTACGGAAGCATAAAATCAAGTTTTCAAGAATCAACCATATTTTTATTTCGCATTTACATGGCGATCATTTCTTTGGTTTGCCGGGACTTATTTCCACCTTTAGGTTGTTGGGAAGAGATAAGGAGATGCATGTGTACGGTCCAAAAGGTATAAAGGAAGCGATAACCCTGTTGTTGAAACTGGGTGATTCATGGACGAATTATCTCCTGTGTTTTCATGAGCTTTCTTCTAAGCAAGGCGAAGTTGTTTATGAGGATGAAAAAGTAAGTGTAGCAACTATACCATTAGACCATAGGGTGTATACCAACGGATATTTGTTCCGAGAGAAAGTGGGAGAACGAAAACTAGACATCAATGCGGTGTCCAAATATAAAATAGACAAAGCTTATTTTCAAAATATAAAAAATGGTAAGGATGTGGTTTTGGATAATGGCGAAATTGTGGCCAACAATCTGCTTTCCTTTGATCCGCCAAAATCAAAGTCCTATGCCTTTTGTAGTGATACAGCTTATAAACCAGACATCGTTCCGATAATTACGGGTGTAGACGTGTTATATCATGAAGCTACATTTTTAGAGTCGGAAGCGCACTTAGCTAAAAAGACCAAACATGCTACGGCAACGGAAGCTGCCCAGATTGCTAAAGATGCTAAGGTGGGAACTTTAGTGTTAGGTCATTATTCAACTAGATACAAATCTATTTCCCTTTTTAAGAAGGAGGCGCAGCAAGTCTTCGAGAACGTGGAACTTGCGGATGATGGTCAGTACTTTGAATTTTAATTAGGTTTTACAGTTGGGTATCCAATCCTCCATCCTTTAAAGTTTTCTTAAAAACAAAATTCTTACTTTACAATCTCCCATCTTTTCCTAAACTTTGATTATCTTGTTTTCTTAGTTTTATACATGCAAAAAGATTTAGGGAATTACAGAAAATCTTACGAGAAAAGTGAACTGATAGAGACAAATGTATCTGATAATCCGATGCAGTTGTTCCAAACATGGTTCTATGAGACGGAAAAATCCGATGGTGTAGAAGAGGCTAATGCCATGACGGTATCTACTATTGGTCTGGATGGGTATCCCAAGAGCCGAGTAGTGCTCTTAAAAAAGTATACCTACGAGGGTTTTATTTTTTATACAAATTATGACAGTGAAAAAGGCAATGCAATCGCGAAGAACCAACACGTTTGTATTTCATTTTTTTGGCCTGCGATGGAACGTCAGATTATCATAAAGGGAAATGCAGAGAAAATTGCTGAGAATCTTTCAGATGGTTATTTTGAATCAAGACCTGATGGCAGTAAGCTGGGTGCTATGGCTTCTAATCAGAGTTCGGTAATTCCTTCTAGAGATGTTTTGGAAGAGAAATTAAAACTTTTAGAAGTGGAGTACGATGGGAAGGAAATTCAAAGGCCTAAAAATTGGGGCGGATACATTGTAAAGCCTATGTCTATAGAATTCTGGCAAGGTAGGCCCAATAGATTACACGATAGAATACGGTATAGTCTTCAAGAAAATTTTGATTGGAAAATAGAGCGTTTAGCCCCTTAAATTACACAACAATATGAAGAATCTACTCTTAATGCGCCACGGAAAATCTTCTTGGGAGCTTAACGTAAGTGATGAGGACAGAGCTTTACTGCAAAGAGGTATAAGCGATGCTAAATTAGTAGGTAAAGAATTAGCTGAGAAGGGTATGGAGATTGATTTTGCCTTTTCTAGTCCAGCAAACAGAGCACTGCATACGGCCATGATATGCTTGCGGCAACTCAGGTTTCCGTTGGGGAGCTTTACAATTATTCCGGAGCTTTATGATTTTTCCGGAAACTATGTACTAGATATTGTTAGAAACTTACCAAATCAACTAAATACCGTTTTAATTTTTGGTCATAACCACGCTTTTACCCATATTGCCAATTCATTAGGAAGTCAACATATAGATAATGTACCAACAGCTGGATTCGTTCACCTGCACTTCAATGAGAAATCTTGGAGTTCCATTTCTAAAGGGACAACAATACAAACTATTTTTCCAAAGCAGTTAAAGAAATGATGAAGAGTAAAAATCAATATATCAATAGGGAAATAAGCTGGCTAAAATTTAACGAGCGCGTGCTGCAGGAAAGTGCCGATAAAAATGTGCCCTTGATAGAACGATTAAGGTTCACAGGGATTTTCTCTAATAACTTAGATGAGTTTTTTAGTGTGCGTTATGCAACGGTGAAACGTATTGTAGAAGCTGGTAAAAAAGGTAAGAGTGTATTAGGTGGAGAAATCGCTAAGGACCTGTTAGAGGAAATTACTAAGGTTGTTATTCAGCAACAGGCGAAAAGTATTGATATCATTTTACAAATAGAAAAGGAACTAGAAGCACAGAATATTTTTTTATTAACAGAGAGAGAGTTGTCTAGAAGTCAGCAAGAATTTGTAAAGAAATATTTTCTTGAAAATGTAAGTCCACAGCTTACTTCTATAATTCTAAGTGATTATGCAGAATTCCCTACCTTAAAAGATACAGCTGCCTACTTGGCTATTAGAATGTTGCTAAAACCCGATGATAGAACAAGAGAGACCTCTAGCACAATAGAAAAAAGATACGCATTAATAGAAATACCTAAAGGCATAGAACGTTTTGTTGTGCTTCCAAAGGAAGGGGATAAGGATTTTGTAATTATGCTAGATGATGTGATTCGGTATTGCATGGATAGCATATTTACCATGTTTGATTATAGTGCCATATCTGCACACATGATTAAGATTACTAGGGATGCGGAATTGGATATAGACAATGACTTAAGTAAGAGTTTTATAGAAAAGATATATTCCAGTGTGGAGCATCGTAAAATAAGTAATCCCGTACGGTTTGTATATGATATGAAAATAGGGAAGGACACCTTGCAATTCTTAAAGGAGAAAATGAAAGTTGAGGATACCGATAGCGTAATTCCTGGTGGTCGATATCATAATAAAAGGGATTATTTAAGCTTCCCAAGTCTGGGTAGACAGGATTTATTATATGAAAAAATCACCCCTTTGCCTATAAAAGGATTGAGTTTGGAAGGCAGTTTATTGGAAAAAATTTCAGAAAAGGATTATCTCCAATATACCCCATATCATACCTTTTCTTACGTTTTAAAATTCTTAAGGGAAGCGGCTTTAGATCCAAAAGTAAAAACGATAAAAATCACGGTATACCGACTTGCAAATGACTCTCAGGTAGCTGCTTGTTTGTCAAATGCGGTAAAAAACGGAAAGCAGGTAACCCTGCAAATAGAGCTTAGGGCCCGTTTTGACGAGCATGCAAATATTCGCTATGCAGAAGAACTGCAAGCAGAAGGGGTAAAATTGATTTTTGGGGTACCAGGTTTAAAAGTACATAGTAAAATCTGTCTTATTGAGCGTGAGGAGGAGGGGCATATGAAACGCTACGGTTTTATAAGTACCGGTAATTTCAATGAATCTACGGCCAAAATTTATACTGATTATACGCTGTTTACAGCTAATGATTCAATTTTAAAAGAATTGAATAAAGTGTTCGATTTCTTTGAGACAACGTATAAAATCAATAAATATAAGCACTTAATCGTATCACCACATTACACTACCAAAGTGTTCAAGGAATTAATCGATCAAGAAATAGAGAATGCCCAGGCAGGAAAAGAGGCGTTCATTAAAATTAAGATGAACAGTTTTACGTCTTACGAGATGATCGATCGTTTATACAAAGCTAGTAATGCTGGGGTAAAGATTCAGTTAATCGTTAGAGGTATTTGCTGCCTTATTCCTGGGGTAAAAGGGATGAGTGAGAATATTGAGGCCATAAGTATCATAGATAAGTTTTTGGAACATCCAAGAATGTTCATTTTCTGCAATGACGGCGAAACCAAAGTCTATATTTCTTCAGCCGATTTTATGACTCGTAATTTAGAGAATAGGGTAGAAGTTGGCTGTCCTGTCTATGATGAAGATATAAAGCAGGAATTATTAGATACATTTGAAATATCCTGGGCAGACAATGTAAAAGCACGTCTGTTTAATGAAGCTCAGGACAATGCGTATCGCAAGAATGACAAAGAAAAAGTTCGTTCACAATTTGCACTATATGATTATTATGTGGAGAAATTAAAGAACTAAAATCACTGATTTTTAAAATATAAAAGTTTGCAGTAATCGATATTTATTCCAATCCTAGTTTAGGATGTTGGCAGCATGTTATCATCAACGTCACGCTCCTATTTTTCTACTGCTAAATTGAGCCGTACTAGAAAAACACACGAGTAAAAACTGGTTTGTAAGATGGTAATAAAACATCTGTAGTATACCCAGAATGGAATCAAATCTTAGCCGTGAATGGTTTCATTGGTTCCCAGGTTTTTCATGATTTGGGCTTCGTAGACCAGTAAGTCTTCCCATTTTTGGTTTACCTCTCTTAAATCCCCGTACTTACGAGCAAATTTCAAAAACATAGTATAATGTCCCGCTTCGCTAATCATTAATTTACGATAGAATTCAGCTAAGTTTTTGTCTTCCAATTCTTCGGAAAGTAAGCGAAAACGTTCACAACTCCTTGCTTCTATCAATGCAGCATATAAAAGCCTGTGCACCAACTGGGTAGTTCTGCTTCCGCCTTTTGGAAAAAATTTTATGAGTTCCAATACATAATCATCCTTGCGGTCCCTTCCTAAGGTTTGCCCTCTCTCTAAAATTAAATCGTGTACCATCTTAAAATGACCCATCTCTTCCCTTGACAAAGCAACCATTTCTTCAATCAATTCTGGATATTCCGGAAAGGATACAATGAGTGATATAGCAGTACTCGCTGCCTTTTGCTCGCAATAAGCATGATCAGTTAAAATTTCATCTATATTCTTCGCTACAATATTTACCCATCTTGGGTCTGTAGGTAATTTTAGGCCTAGCATAGTTTTAAGTTTTAAATAAAAGAACTGTTTTGGCATCAAAAAACGTTCTTTATACCACAAAAATAAGGCTTTATGGCTTTTAATAATTAATTTTGAGTAAAAGCAATTTACAATCTACAAGTAATGTACAAAAGCGAGGAGATTTACGAAATCTTAAAGAAAAATACAGGGCAAGAAGCATTGGATTGGTTGAATGAAAAAACAGCCAAGTTAAAGAGCCCCAAATCAGCAAGAGATTTGTTTATGACATACAGTCAGTTGGCTGCTAAGTTTGATAAAACGCTAGTCGTAAATTATAATGACCATACGACCGATACTATTTCTTATTTTAAATCTCACAGTGCAGACTTACTTCAGGTTTCAAGAATATTTTTGCTTACGAAAGTTCTCGAAGTAAACTCCGAGTTCTATACCCAGGAGGTAGCAAAGATTATTGAGGTGGCTGACACCACCGAGCTGGAAACATTTTTAAGGTATTTAACAATATTACCCGAATCGAAAAGTTTTAAATATGCCGCTGTTGAGGCATTACGAACCAACATATCTATAATATTTGATGCTATTACTTTGAATAATCCTTATCCGGCCTTGTTTTTCAATGATCAACAATGGAATCAAATGTATCTTAAAGCTGCTTTTATGGAGCGGGATTTAGGGTTGATACAGTCTGTAGACGAAAGAGCTAATAAGGATTTAACGCGAATTATTTCAGATTATGCACATGAACGTTGGGCGGCTTCAAGAAAAATTGACCCGATGTTCTGGAGACCGGTTTCTAAGTTTATAGACGACACATTGCTTTCGGATATGGAGCGTTTATTAGCTAGTGAAGACCCTATTGAAAAAAAGGCGGGTGGTTTGTGCTGTTATTTTTCGGGTGACGACAGGGCATTGGCATTACTGGAACAACATAAAGGATTAAAAGAGCAAATAGCTTCGGATAAAATAACTTGGAATACCTTAAAAGATTAGACTATGGAAGATAAGATGATGATTATAGATCCACATGTACATATGAGTGCCCGTACTACAGATGATTATGAGGCTATGGCAGCTGCCGGTGTTGTGGCGGTAATAGAGCCTTCGTTTTGGTTGGGGCAACCGAGAACTCAAGTAGGTTCTTTTCAAGACTACTTCAGCAGTTTGGTGGGTTGGGAACCGTTTAGGGCGGCTCAATTTGGTATTAAACATTATTGTACTATTGGTTTAAATTCAAAGGAAGCTAATAATGAAGCCTTGGCCGAGCAGGTGATTGAGCTTTTACCCTTGTATTTGCATAAGGAAAATGTAGTCGCCATTGGCGAAATCGGTTATGATGATCAAACTCCAGCGGAGGACAAGTTCTTTAGAATGCAGTTGGATATGGCTAAGGAGTTAGACATGACTGTTCAAATACATACACCACATAGAGATAAGAAAGCAGGCACTATCAAAAGCATGGAAGTATGTATAGAACATGGTTTAGATCCAGCAAATGTTATTATCGACCATAATAATGAAGAAACCGTTAAAGCCGTTTTGGACAGGGGATTTATTGCAGCATTTACAATTTACCCTAAGACGAAAATGGGCAACGAACGCATGGTAGAAGTTGTGCGTAAATTCGGTAGTGACAATATTATCGTAGATAGTTCAGCTGATTGGGGTGTGAGCGATCCAATGGCTGTTCCAAAAACAGCTTCTCTAATGTTAAAGCGTGGTATTGCAAAAGAAGATGTAATAAAGACTTGTTACCAAAATGCATTGGATGCGTTTAGTAAGAATGGTAGAATGAAAGAGGAACACTGGTTGAATCCTAACGGGATAGATCAGTCGCAATTGTTCAACGATAATAGCGTGCTTCGCGGACAGTTGCCTAGAATAGACGAAAATCAAATTAGCTAGTATGCTTAATAAACTCATGGGACTGGCCCGCTTGGCCAGACCTGCCAACTTACCAACAGCAGCTGCCGATATTTTGGCGGGTGTTGCCATATCCTGCTTTTTTAGCGGGATAGCTTCCATTGACTATTTTCTTGTGGATACAGGAACCATTGCTCTATTGGTTTTTGCTTCTGTCTTTTTATACGCTGGTGGCGTGGTTTTAAACGATGTTTTCGATGCTAAATTAGATGCAGTGGAGCGTCCGGAGAGACCTATTCCCAGTGGGGTTGTTTCTATTAAGCAAGCGGCGACCTTTGGAGCAGTGCTTATGCTTTTGGGATACGCTTTGGCCGTATTGGTTTCCGATATTTCAGGATATATCGCCATAATTTTGGCGGTAACCATTTATGTTTATGATGGTATAGCAAAATCACATTCCTTCTTTGGCCCCTTAGTCATGGGGCTTTGTAGAGGACTTAATCTTTTGCTGGGTATGTCTATTTTAGGCGAAATTCCTATTATTTGGATTGCGATTATCCCTGTGTTATACATTTTTGCCATTACCTTAATTAGCAGGGGAGAAGTCCATGGGGATAATAAAAAACATATTATTATGGCGGCTGTTATGTACGCCGGAGTGATCGTATTGATTGCAGTAGGTATCGCTATACATAGTACTAATTTGTTAATTGCAGTGCCGTTTTTGTTGCTTTTTGCTTTTTTAATCTACAGGCCGCTGTTGAAGGCCTATACTGAAAATTCCCCGGCGCATATTAAAAAAGCCGTGATGGCTGGTGTGCTATCCTTGGTGGTTATGGATGCCTGTTGGGCCGTAGGCTTCTCCAATTGGTATATTGGATTAGGTGTCTTATTATTGTTGCCCTTATCCTTAATGCTCTCTAAACTATTTGCTGTTACCTAAGAATTATGCATTTATCCTCAATAAAACAATCATTTTCCGTTCCCTATGAATACCAATTGTATTTTACACAGGGGGTTTTTCATAGTGGCAATTCTTTATTATCGGGTATTATCCAGAAGTATAAACCCAATGAAGCTGTAAAACTGCTTTTTGTTATTGATAAGGGAGTTGTAAATGCGCATCCTAGTTTATTGGTCCAAATTGAAGCGTATTGCACCGAACACCACAACCAATTGAAACATACCCAAAGTATTGTTTTGGATGGTGGAGAGCAGTCCAAAAATAGTTCCGAAGCCGTAGAGACTGTCCTCAAAGGAATAAATGAAAATGCCATCTGTAGACATTCTTTTGTAATTGCTATTGGAGGTGGAGCGCTCATAGATATGGCAGGATATGCCGCCGCTATTGCCCATAGAGGTGTAAAGCTTATTCGTATTCCCACGACAGTACTTTCACAGAACGACGCTGCCGTAGGGGTAAAGAATAGCGTAAATACATTTAACAAAAAAAATTTCCTAGGTACTTTTGCACCACCTTTTGCTATTATAAATGATAGCGATTTTTTAAAGACCTTGGAGCAGCGAGATTGGATTTCTGGAGTTGCGGAGGCCATAAAAGTGGCGCTAATTAAGGATAAACTGTTTTTTGAGTATATCGCAGACCATGCCCTTGATTTGAAGGAAAGGGATATGGAGGTCATGCACTATGTCATTTATAAATGTGCGGAAATGCACATGCACCATATTTCCCAAGGTGGGGATCCATTTGAATCTGGCTCTTCAAGACCACTAGATTTTGGTCACTGGGCAGCACACAAAATGGAATATATGACTAACTATAGTCTGCGTCATGGAGAGGCCGTTGCAAAAGGCATTGCCTTGGACCTTACGTATGCACACTTGGTTGGACTTATAACAGAAAGTGATTTACAGCATATTTTAGAAGTAATGTTGGCTATTGGTTTTGATTTGTCCCTTCCTTTAAACTCTAATGATGAAACAGACGAACTCCTACATGGAATCGAGGAGTTTAGAGAGCATCTCGGCGGAGAATTGACCATTACGCTTATTTCTGGGATAGGTAAAAAACACGATGTACATACCATAGATATGACATTGATGTCCCAAGCCATTGCCAAATTGAATAAGTACGCCACCGTAAACCAATAATCAAATGCTTATTGATAATACATACCATCTTTCTTATTGTACCAATATACATCCAGGTCAGGATTGGAAAAATACTTTTGAAAGTTTAAAGCAGCATGTGCCCGCCATTAAGGCAGCCGTCTCTGCTTCGGCTTCTTTTGGTTTAGGACTGCGGTTGTCCAATACCGCTAGCAAAGAACTTGCGGAAAGTCAAAATATGTCGCAATTTCAAGCTTGGTTAGAGGAAAATGATGTGTATATATTTACCATGAACGGTTTCCCTTATGGTAATTTTCATGATGAACGTGTGAAGGATAATGTACATGCGCCGGATTGGACAACTAAAAATCGCCTAACATACACACTTCGCCTTTTTAATCAGTTAGCGGTTTTGCTTCCAGAAGGACTTTCTGGAGGGATTTCCACATCGCCTATTAGTTACAAACATTGGCATAAGACTACTGATGATAAGGAAAAGGCTTTTAGAAAAGGAGCTGAGCAGATGGTGCTTGTAGCAAAGCATCTGTACGATATAGAAAAAAAAACAGGTACATATCTCCATTTGGACGTAGAGCCTGAGCCAGATGGGCTACTAGAAAATAGTGACGAGGTGCTTTCTTTTTTTGCGAATTATTTAGTACCCATAGGTGTGGAGATGCTTCAGTATTCTCTAAACAAAGACGATGCGGAAATCGAGAAAATCATCAAACGCTATATAACCGTTTGTTATGATATTTGTCATTTTTCCTTAGCATATGAGGAGCCGGAAGATACTTTTGCCAAATTCAACTCCGCCAATATCAAAACTGGAAAAATTCAGGTTAGTGCAGCCTTAAAGATTCTGTTTAATGGTTTGGATGATGATAAGGTTTGGAAGTTACTTTCACAATTTAACGAACCCACCTATTTACATCAGGTTACCGAAAAAATAGACAATCAGGTACGTACCTATAGCGATTTACCTATCGTACTTCAAAATAAGGGTGATTTTAAGGAGTTACGGGCGCATTTTCATGTACCGATCTTCTTAGAAGAGTTTGGAGCCCTTTTTTCTACCCAAGATCATATTTTAAAGACCTTGGATTATTTAAGAAAACATCGGATTACGGAACACTTAGAAATAGAAACCTATACATGGGATGTCTTGCCTTCTGATTTAAAGGAAGACCTTACCCAATCTATTATTAGGGAACTAAATTGGTTAAAAGACCGCTTGTAGTATGAAGAAGACAGTTGTAATAAATGTGGTGGGACTCACGAAACGACTCATTGGGGAGCATACCCCTTTTATACAGTCGTTTTTAGAAAAGGGTGAATCCAAATATATCAAACCTGTTTTACCAGCAGTTACTTGTTCGGCACAATCTACCTACCTAACGGGAAAATGGCCATCGGAACATGGGATTGTTGGAAATGGATGGTATTTCAAGGAAGAATGTGAGGTCAAGTTTTGGCGACAGTCTAATAAACTGGTACAACAACCTAAAATATGGGATGCATTAAAGACTAAGGATGCAAGTTTTACCTGCGCTAATCATTTTTGGTGGTACAATATGTACTCTACCGCGGATTACAGTATTACGCCAAGGCCTAATTATTTGGCAGATGGTCGTAAGATTCCAGATATTTATTCCCAGCCGGCAGAACTTAGGGATACCGTACAAGAAACGTTAGGACCTTTTCCCTTATTTGAATTTTGGGGTCCAAAAACCACTATTAATTCGTCGCAATGGATTGCGAACGCAGCTATTCAAACCGATGAACTTCATGATCCTACGTTAACACTTATTTACCTTCCCCACCTAGATTACAACCTTCAGCGTCATGGGTTGGATTTTAAGGTAATTTCTAAAGATTTAAAGGAAATTGATTTGGTAGTGCGCCAATTGATAGAACATTACCAGAAGTCTGATTCGAATATTATCATTTTGTCCGAATATGGGATTACAAATGTAATTAGACCAATACATCTTAATAGAGTCTTGAGAACTAACGGGTATGTTAAGGTAAGAACCGAACGTGGGTTGGAGCTTTTAGATGCGGGCGTAAGTGACGCTTTTGCCGTTGCTGATCATCAAATAGCACATGTATATGTAAAGGATAAAGAACATATCGCTGCAGTAAAAAAATTAATATCGGAACAAGAAGGGGTAGAGCGGGTTTTGTCTGGAGCTGAGATTACCCAAGAACATCTGGAGCACGAGCGTTGCGGCGATTTGGTTGTTGTGGCGAATAAAGATTCTTGGTTTACCTATTATTTTTGGTTGGATGATGCCAAAGCACCAGATTATGCACGTATGGTAGATATCCATAAGAAGCCTGGTTATGACCCTGTTGAGATGCTGACGGATCCAAAAGACAAACTAGTAATGGCTAAAGTAATCGGTAAACTCATAAAAAAGAAATTGGGCTTTAGAACGGTAATGAATATTATTCCCATTGACGCTACTTTGATTAAAGGTTCACATGGTCGTATTCCGGAAGAGACGGCTGATTATCCAATTCTGATTAGTAATTCGGTACTAGCATCAAAGGACAGTGTAATTGAAGCTGTAGATGTGTATACGGTAATCGAAAATCAAGTGGTAAATTAGGAGGAAATGAATGTAATTCTTAAGATTATTGGGTTTTTGTTTATGGTGTTGTTTGCACTCGGGGCTGTGGTCCAGTATAATGATCCTGACTCCTTAGTTTGGATATTCATTTATGCAACTGCAGCTCTTATTTCACTCCTGTTTTCCCTCCAAAAACTAAAAAGTATGGTTCCCTTGGTACTTGGAATACTTAGCTTTATTGGATTTGTATATCTGTATCCTGCTAATTTTCAAGGATTTGACTTGGATGAGGGTGACATTAAGACTGTGGAGTTGGGAAGGGAAGCCTTTGGACTACTTATTGTCGCTTTGGTGTGCTTTTTTTATGTTTTTAGTTTAAGACTAAAATCAAAGGTCTAAATCAAACGTTTTTCGCAATAGATCTATCGCTGGATTTTTCTCTCTTAATTTTTCATATTTCTCTTCGGGTGTAAATGCGAATTTTTTAGCACTTTTTTCATTTACGGAAATTTGAAGTTGTATAAAGTGATTGTTGAGCTTGGCCCTCAGGTATTCCATCAATTCAAAATTCTCCCGCTCTATCTCCTTTTTCATTGTATCATTAGGCATTTCAATACATATGATAACGTCGTTCTTCAATTTGGGAGTATCCACACTTAAATTGGAAGCTAGTATTTTTTGACCCTTGGCATCAATTTGATCTACGAATTCGTTCCAATGTTTCCTAAGGATTTCTTCTGTAAAGGTATCTTGAGGTAAGGCATCCTCGTCTATAATTACTTCAATTTTGTTTAGCTCGTGTTGCTTTTTCGCTTTTAAGCTAGAAATAGATAAACCCGATACCCGTTTGCTGGTAGGTTTTATATTTATTTTATTCGCAATGGTTTTTTCGGTCGAGGTTTGGGATATTATTGGTTCAGCTTCAGCTTCAGGTGTTGGTGTTATTTTAATTTCTGGCTCAGCAACAGATAAGAGTTGTTTTTCTTCTTTGTATTGCTCTTTTATTTCAATCCCCAGCTTAGGTTCAGCTTGTTGCTTTTTCGCAACCGCTTCTTGTGCCGTTTTAGGTGGGCTATTTTGTTTTGGAACCGAAGGAATGTTTTGATAAAAAGCTGCAGGGGCTATAAATTCAATCGTTCTATTCTGTAATGCTATGGATTCAGGATTTTTTTTTTCTCCATCAAAATCGATAGAGGCAAGTTTCATAAGTGTAAGTTCTACCAGCAGCCGCTGGTTTTTGCTTGTTTTGTAGTTCAGGTCGCATTGGTTTGCCATGTCCAAAGCTTTTAAGAGAAAACCGCTTGACGTTTTCTGCGATTGTTCTCTATAATTTTTTTGTGCAGCTTCACCTACCTCCAAGAGCGAAATGGTGTCTTGGTGTTGGCATACCATTAAATCCCTAAAATGCGAAGCGAGTCCAGATATAAAATGATGTCCGTCAAAACCAAGGGCGAGTGTTTCGTTAAAAAGAACTAGTACCTGCGGAATATTGTGCTGGAGAATAAAATCTGTTGCCTTAAAATAGGTATCGTAGTCGAGCACGTTCAAATTCTCTGTAACCGCTTTTCTAGTCAATTCCTTGCCGGAAAAACTGACTACACGGTCAAAAATAGACAGTGCATCTCGCATGGCACCATCGGCTTTTTGTGCAATAATATGTAAGGCGTCTTCATCTGCGTTGATACCTTGGTTTTCTGCAATATACTTTAAGTATTTTGCTGCATCTCCAACTGTAATTCGTTTGAAATCAAATATTTGACATCGAGAAAGAATCGTAGGGATGATTTTGTGCTTTTCCGTGGTAGCCAAAATAAATATGGCATGCTTTGGTGGTTCCTCCAAGGTTTTTAAAAAAGCATTAAAAGCTGATTGGGACAACATGTGTACCTCATCTATAATATAAACTTTGTATTTTCCTACCTGTGGTGGTATTCGTACTTGGTCTATTAATTCCCGTATTTGATCTACCCCGTTATTGGATGCCGCATCAAGTTCAAAAATATTAAAAGCAAAATCTTCGTCCGGACTTTCGGTACCGTCAGAATTTATTTGCTTTGCCAATATTCTAGCGCACGTTGTTTTTCCAACACCTCTTGGCCCACAAAATAACAGGGCTTGTGCCAAGTGGTTGTTATTAATCGCATTTTGGAGCGTGTTCGTAATCGACTGCTGCCCAACAACATCCTTAAATGTTTGGGGTCTATACTTACGGGCCGATACAATAAATGGTTCCAAATTCGATTATTTTTGTACTCTTACAAATATAAAAATAGCGCTTAATTCTTTCTTGAAATTGAAGAAGATATCATCTTTAGTTATCAACAATTACAGTACATTTGCCCATAGCAGGTCACCTTATCGCCCCGGTTAAACGGGGAGGAAAGTCCGGACACCATAGTGCAGTATAGCGGGTAACGCCCGTCCGCCGAGA
>CAZDOW010000076.1:9317-16573 GCA_964507115.1 uncultured Maribacter sp. | reverse complement strand
CTAAGGTTATCAACGGTAGTTTTGGCAAATCATTCTCCCCAAATGCGCAATGGGTGTATGATGCTTTAAAATATGCCGCAGAAAAAGAAGTGCTTTTTGTGCATGCTGCAGGTAATGATGGAGCCGATTTAGATGATCCTTCCAACCCTAACTTTCCAAATGACCAAGTGAATAACGGCGCTGAATTCTCGGATAATGTAATTACGGTTGGGGCCTTAGACCCAAAATATGGCTCGGAGCTTTTGGCTTCCTATTCTAACTACGGAAAAATAAATGTAGATGTATTTGCGCCCGGCACGGATATCTATTCTACCTACCCGAATAACGAATATGAATACTCCCCAGGTACTTCAATGGCTGCGCCTGCCGTTGCGGGTGTTGCTGCCTTATTATTTTCCCAGTTTCCCAGCTTAACAGCTTCACAGGTTAAAAAAGTTATTTTACAATCAGGATTGCCGATAAAGGCGAAAGTAGTGTTGGGTGGCAATACTGCCAAAAATGCTACGCTTCAATCCATATCCGTATCCGGTAAAATTGTAAACGTCTACAACGCTTTGATTATGGCTTCAAAAGTAGCCAGCGGCACACTTCAACTTTAACTATCAAACGATGAAAAAAATGCGATTATTAGTAACGATACTCCTAGTTCAGGGATTTGTTTTTTCGGCCTTGGCACAAAATCAAACCTCCTATTGGCAGCAACATGTAGATTATGCCATGGAAGTGGACATGGATGTAGAAACCTATCAATACACAGGCACTCAAAAATTGGTCTACACCAACAACTCACCGGAATCCCTTAACAGAGTCTACTACCATTTATATTTTAATGCTTTTCAACCCGGAAGCGAAATGGATATGCGACTACAGAGTATTGTCGATCCAGACGAGCGCATGGTAGATGAAAACAAAAAAAGCCGTATCGCTGCATTGAACTCTAGCGAAATAGGCTATCTACATACGGAAACCTTGACCCAAGACGGAAACAAGGTAACCTTTAACGAAGAAGGAACGGTGTTGGTGGTAAACTTAGCCAGTCCAATACCACCCGGAGGGAAAACGACCTTTGAAATGACGTTTAAAGGGCAGGTTCCAGTGCAAATCAGACGATCGGGACGTAATAATAAGGATGGTGTTGCGCTTTCTATGAGCCAATGGTATCCTAAAATGGCCGAATATGATTTTGAGGGTTGGCACGCAGACCCCTATATTGCGCGAGAATTTCATGGTGTGTGGGGAGATTTTGACGTAAAGCTTACGATTGATAAAAACTATACCGTAGGGGGCACTGGCTATTTACAAAATCCTCAAGAAATTGGACATGGTTATGAGGATGCTGGTACTTCCGTTAAAAAGCAAAAAGGTAAAAAGCTTACATGGCATTTTAAAGCCCCCATGGTCCATGATTTTATGTGGGCAGCAGATCCTGAGTATGTTCATGATGTTTTACAAATGAAAAATGGGCCAACACTTCATTTCCTGTATAAAAATGACCCAAAATATGCCGAAACTTGGAAAGCTGTACAGCCATTGACCGAAAAGGCAATGAATTTTTTTAATAAAAATATTGGCGAATATCCCTATGAGCAATACTCTGTTATCCAAGGTGGGGACGGTGGTATGGAATATGCCATGTCTACATTGATTACTGGTGGAGATAAGCCAGGTAGTGTGATCGGAACAATGATACATGAGTTGGCACATTCTTGGTTTCAACATGTACTGGCTACGAATGAAGCAAAGCATGAATGGATGGATGAAGGCTTTACCTCTTTCATTTCAGCTTTGTGCAGTAATGAAATCCGGGAACAAGGCAAAGAAAATCCTTTTGAAAACTCATACAAAAGATACTATGACCTTGTACAATCTGGAAAGGAACAACCACAGGCTACCCATGCAGATCGTTATGATTCCAATACGCCTTACGGTATTTCGGCATACAGTAAAGGAGCTATATTTTTAGCACAATTGGGTTACGTAATCGGTCAAGATAAATTAATGGAAACCGTAAAGAAGTATTACGCGGATTTTAAGTTTAAGCATCCTGTACCCAACGATATAAAGCGTACGGCGGAAAAAGTTTCAGGAATGGAATTGGGTTGGTATTTAACAGATTGGACGCAGACCACTAATACTATTGACTACGGGATTAAGGAAGTTTCAGAAAATGGTTCAGAGACCACTATAACTTTAGAGCGTATTGGACTTATGCCTATGCCTTTGGATATTCTAATTGTGTACGCTGACGATACACGTGAAACTTTCTATGCGCCTTTACGAATGATGCGGGGCGAAAAAGAAAATCCATACCCAAGCATTAAGCGAACCGTACTTGAAGATTGGCCTTGGACTAATCCAAATTTTGAATTCACGCTTAGCAAACCTATCTCTAGTATAAAAGCAATCATGGTAGATCCGTCACTGTTGATGGCAGATGTAAATCCAGAGAATAACGTTTGGCAAGCGGGTGAGTAAGATTAGTGCCAGCCATTATCTTGATAATGGGCTGTTCTTACAAGCAATAAGATAACTATTAAAACGAATAAAGTGGAGTATGCTTACCCAAAAAAGGAGAAACTAAAAAGCAAAACGCGTATTACCCAGTTGTTTGCAGAAGGTAAGACCATCAGCGTTTTTCCTTTAAAGCTAATCTATCTAAAAGTAGACCAACAGGATGTTTTACTCAAAGCTGGAGTAGCCGTTCCAAAGAGGAATTTTAAACACGCTGTAAAGCGAAATCATCTCAAACGCCTTTTACGCGAATCGTACAGATTGAACAAAGCCTTGGTAAATGACAATACACAGGATAAGTTTTCGTTTCTATTTTTATACCTTGGTAAAGAAGTACTCGCTTTTGAGGTTGTTCAGCACAAAATGAAGTTACTGCTGAATAAATTTAACATTCAAATACAGAAAGATAGTGTCAGTCATTAAATTATATAATGGCCAGTATGATTCCTTCCTTCTATAAGGTAGCAGGTGTAAAATATTTTTAAACCAAGAGGTTGCGTAATTTTATTTAAATGAAAAAGATAATTAGGAAAAGAGTATTCGTACCTATCATAGCCATTACGTTTCTTATTGTTGGAAGTAGTTTTAAGAGTGATTTTTTTGAAATTGCCAAACAAATAGAAATTTTCACGACCCTGTTCAAGGAATTGAATATGAACTATGTGGACGAGACCAATCCAGCAGAACTTATGGACACCGCCATAAAGAACATGTTGGAAGGTTTGGATCCCTATACCAAATTCTTGAACGAACAGGATGTAGAAGCGTATCGAATAAACAATGCTGGGGAGTATTCTGGAATAGGAGCGCTTGTACGCACTTACAAGGACAGATTGCTTATCGTGGAGCCACACGAGGGTTATCCTGCGGATAAGGCTGGTCTAAAGGCCGGGGATGAAATCATCCAAATAGGCGATATTAAAGTAGCTGATTTTGAGGATAATGCCAGCGAACTTTTAAAAGGTGCTAATGGCACCTCTATATTTATTACCTATAAGCGGCAAGGAAAAATAAGCAGTACCACCATAAAACGCGAGGGTATAGAGGTTGACGCGGTTCCGTTTCACAGTATGATTGATGATAAAACAGGTTATATTGTTCTAGCCAAGTTTAATGCTAAAGCATCTAGCCAGACCAAATCTGCGCTTTTGGACCTAAAGGGAAAAGGAGCGGAAAAAATCATCTTAGATTTACGCGATAATCCTGGCGGACTCTTATCTGAAGCGATAAACGTAACGAATCTTTTTGTACCACAAGGAGAGCTTATTGTTACCACTAAATCCAAAGTGAAAAAATTCAACCGCGAATATAAAACTAAGAACCAAGCGGTAGATACCCAAATTCCATTAGTTGTGCTGGTAAACGGTAGAAGTGCCTCTGCTAGTGAGATTGTTTCCGGTAGTTTGCAGGATTTGGATAGGGCCGTAATCATGGGCGCTCGAAGCTTTGGAAAAGGATTGGTACAACGACCCTTAAAATTAACCTATGGTACGCAGTTAAAAGTAACCATATCTAGGTATTATACGGCTTCCGGACGCTGTATACAATCACTAGATTATTGGAATAGGGATGATAACGGGAAAGCGGTGCGCAATACAGAATTCAATGATTTTACAACCAGAAACGGAAGAAAAGTACAGGACGGTGGTGGTGTACTGCCCGATGTTGAAGTAGCCACAGTTAAAACGAATGACCTTACCAGGGCTCTTTTACAAAACAACGTGATATTTGACTATGCTACTAATTACCACTATGGCAATACGCTAAATACAATTGATAACTTTAAGTTTTCAAATACGGACTTTAACAATTTTAAAAGCTTTGTGAAAGCAAGTGACTTCTCTTTTGAAACAAAAGCAGAAGAGGCTATTGAAAAAGCGCTTGCAAGTGAGGAAAATGATTTCTTGGGTTCTGCAGTAAAGGAAAGCTACAAAACCTTATTGGCGAATATTGAAAAAGGCAAAATAAATGCCTTAGATAAGTTTCAAGATCAGATTCAGAAAAACCTAGAGGACGAAATAGTAAAGCGTTATTTCTACAGAAAAGGCTTATACACCTACTATCTTAATCACGATGATGCCATTTTGGCTGCAACGGAGTTATTGGGTAACAATGGAAAGTACTCCGGGGTGTTGGAATAGGAATTTGGTTGCAGGAAATTTATAGATTTCGTTTTAAGAGGCTACCCAAGTCTTAAAATCAGCTGCCTTGGCTTTACTTACAACAATGCGTTCTTCGGAAACGGGAGCTACCTCCACGATGAGTTTTCCATTAAAGTATTGTTTTATTTTTGCAAGTGCATCACGTCGCAAAATACATTGACGGTTTATTCTGTAAAAATTATTGGGATCTAGTTCTTCTTCCAGTTCTTCCAATGTACTATCCATCACATAGGATTTACTATCAAAAGCAGTGGCTTTTACAACCCCAGTGTCTATTATAAAATAAGCAATATCCTGAGTTTTTACCGGAATAAGTTGATCTCTATGATTTATTAAAAAAGTGGTTTTATAGTTTTTCTCTTTTACTAAATCTAACAAACCTTTGATCTGATCATCGGCAATACCGTTATCCTGCTTCTGCTCCTTAAATTGCAGTAAAGCATCCGATAGCTCGTCGAGGTCCAAGGGCTTTAATAGGTAGTCTATGCTGTTGACTTTAAATGCTTTAAGGGTATATTGGTTATAAGCTGTTGTAAAAATGACTGGAATACTAATGGAAACCTTTTCAAAAATATCGAAAGAAATACCGTCTGCTAGGTGAATATCCATGAACACCAATTCGGCGGTTTGTGGTTTGGAGAAAAATGAAATGGAAGCCTTAACGGAGTCTAGCACCTTAATTACATTGATTTTGTTATCTATAGATTGTAACAGATACGTAAGGTTGTCGCTTGCGGCCAATTCATCTTCTACGATTACTACGTTCATAAGGGTTTATTTTAAAGGAAGCTGTACGCTAAAGATATTGTTTTCTTTACGTACAGTGAGCTCTTTACGTAACAAGAGCACGTATCTTTTATGCAGGTTTAGGAGGCCGTTCTTTGTGCCTTCTGCAAAGGTTTTTCGTAAACGAATAGGGTTGTCTACATAGATAGAACCTTCTTTAGAATAAATATTTACTTTTAAGGGATGCGTCCCGGATATCTCATTATGTTTTACCGAGTTTTCAACAAGTAATTGTAAGGCCAAAGTTGGTATTTGCTGCTCTAGGTACTGTTCTTCGATGTTTATGTTTATGGAAAAACGGTCGCGGTATCTTGTACGTATCAAATACGTGTAACTTTCCAAAAACTTTAATTCGTCCTTTACACTTACCAGATTGCTATCACCACTTTGCAGAATATACCGATACATGTAGGAAAGTTTTTTTACGAACTGCGTGGCCGGTTCGTTCTCTCGGATAAGGGATGTTAATGAATTGAGTGAATTGAACAAAAAATGAGGATCTATTTGGTTTTTTAGCGCTATCAGTTCGTTTTGTAAACTTTGTTGTTTTAAGTGTTCGTTCTCTATTCTGCTTTCTTGTTTGTCAACCTGTAATCGTAATATTCTACCTATAAAAAATAAGGCAAGTAGTAAAATGGTATAAGTAAAAGCTAAAAACCCTTTATCTTGAGGATGTACTTCCATCTGCATTATTAATGGATATAGGAACTCAAAAAAAGTTAAGGTGGAAATTAATACCGCAATGTTTATCAGTACCATGACACTCAATCGTACAGATGTAGACCAGTTGTATTTTGAGTAACCCACATTGGAGTTAAGTTGCAGTACAATCCAAGAAAAAAGAAAAAAGAATACAAAACGGTAGAGCAGTTCTACAATCCATATCCAAGAAAAATCTTCATTTTCTTGGGCTATCATATTATAAATTGAGATAGTCTTTGGAACCGAAACTAAGATGGCCAATAGCACGGCGATTTTAATTATAGAAGCTTGTTTAACGTGTCTTAGGGCCATAAATAATTATGCTAAGGGTTGTTTCAAAAATACATCAATTTTGAGCGTGTTACCTCCATAATTGACACTAAAGAGAAAATGCTAAAATGAATTCGGGCGGAGTGGAGAACAATAAACATTTTATGTCTATGGTAGCTCCACTCCGCCCGATGTACTATTTGTTTAAAGGTTTTTAAACCTTCTGTATCTCATTCCAAAAAGTATAATAAAATTATTTGGAAAGAGCGTTAAAACGTTTAGGAAGGTAGTTTTGCACGTCAAAATCTAGGGTAAACTCTTCTTCCTGCTCAATAACCACGATGTCATCGATAGCGAAAATCATGCCTTTATAAGGATTGAAATTCTCTGGCAAATACTCCGTTGTATCGAAATCCAAATCTATATATTCCTCTACGTTTACAAGCGTTAATTTATCTAGGACCGTTTTCATTCCAGCATAAGGATTAAATCCTTCTGGTAAATACTGCGCGGTGTCGAACCCTAATTCTATTTCCTCTTCTATTTCAACTAAGGTTATATCGTTTAATATTGGTTCGTTACTAATGGTCTTACACTGCGGGAATCCTTTAAAGGATACCAATGTAGCACCCAAGAATAACAAACTAAGTAATGTTGATGCTTTTTTCATAGTACTATTATATTTAAAAATCTCTAATTGTCTGACAAAGATATTTTGCTTAGGGCCTTAAAAAACTCACTTTTTAAGTGAAACGTCTAAATTGGAACCTGAAACGACTTTTGACCGAACCGAGTTATTTTAACCTTAGTTCAAAGTTCAAAGTT
>CAZDOW010000076.1:0-9217 GCA_964507115.1 uncultured Maribacter sp. | reverse complement strand
AGTTCAAAGTTCAAAGTTGAAAGCAGAAGCGGTCAATTGACTATCTTGTCGTAATTAGTTGAATGGCGTAAAGGGTAAGGAATCATGTATCTTTATTAATTATTTAATTAAATATTCTATGAAAGTCCGGGAACTCTTTATTATAATTTCTACTATAGTGGTTGTATCGATCATAGGGATAGCTTTTTTATGGCCACCAGTACTGTGGATTTTCATTTTTGTAGGTCCACTGGTCTTAATGGGTGTTTTCGATATTTTTCAAACCCACCATACCATACGGCGTAATTTCCCACTAATAGGTAGGTTTAGGTATGTGTTAGAATCTATACGTCCAGAAATAATGCAGTATTTTGTGGAGACGGATACAGAAGGTAAACCGCTCAATCGTATTTTAAGATCTGTCGTTTATCGCAGGGCGAAAGGAGAAACAGATACCGAACCTTTTGGCACTCAAATGGATTTGTACCAGTCCGGTTATGAATGGATGGAACATTCCATGTATGCCAAGAGTAATCCTCAAAACTTAGGGAAATTTCCCCGAATAGTAATTGGAGGAAAAGACTGTGAACAGCCTTATTCTTCCAGTTTATTAAACATCTCTGCTATGAGTTATGGTTCCTTAAGTAAAAATGCGGTTTTGGCTATGAATGGAGGGGCTAAATTGGGGAATTTTGCCCATAATACGGGAGAGGGAGCCATTAGCGATTATCATTTAGAACCAGGAGGAGATCTTATTTGGCAGATAGGTACAGGGTATTTTGGATGCAGAAAGGACGATGGTACTTTTAATGAAGTCACTTTTCAGAAGAATGCGGTCAAACCAGAGGTAAAGATGATAGAAATCAAACTTTCCCAAGGGGCTAAGCCGGGACATGGGGGAATTTTACCAGCTATTAAAAACACAGAGGAAATTGCAAAAATAAGACACATACAATCAGGAGTTGCCGTGCATTCGCCACCTTCACATTCTGCATTCAACGACCCTGTTCAATTTATGTATTTCATTAAAAAGCTCAGAGATTTATCTGGAGGAAAACCCGTAGGCTTTAAATTATGCATAGGTAGAAGACAAGAATTTATGGATTTTTGTGAGGCTATGATTCATACAGGTATCAGTCCAGACTTTATTACCGTAGATGGCGGAGAAGGCGGCACTGGCGCGGCCCCTGTTGAGTTTTCTAATTCTATGGGTATGCCTATGCGAGAAGGACTTATTTTCGTCCATGATACGCTCGTTGGTTTTGGATTAAGGAAGGACATAAAAGTAATTGCAGCGGGAAAAATCATTACAGGTTTTGATATGGCAAGAGTTATGGCCCTAGGTGCGGACGGGTGTAATAGCGCCCGTGCCATGATGCTGGCCGTAGGGTGTATACAGGCTTTGCAGTGCAATACGAATACCTGTCCTGTTGGGGTTGCTACACAGAACAAATCACTCATGAAGGGACTTGTGGTTGCCGAAAAGGCCCCTAGGGTTAAAAACTACCAGGAAGCTACTATCAAGAGTTGTTTGGAACTCATTGCGGCGGCTGGGCTTAATGGTCCAGAGGAACTAAGGCGCGAGCATATAAGCAAGCGTATGGGAATGTTTGAGGTAAAGAATTACGACGAAATCTATCCCTACATACCAGAAGGTTGCCTACGTGATATTAGCCATATACCGGAGAGTTACACTAGATATTTTCAGCTTACAAGAATTATGAAGTAGAATATGTATTGATGTAGGATTAGTATTTGTTGGCCACTTATAAAGCGAGTAATGTAGGAGAAAGGCACTATTTCGGCCGACGTAGATTTATTTAAAATGAACTTTATAATCGTTTTTAAACTATTTGTCTAGAACGTACCACTGTATATCATTTAAGTTCTCCCTTCTCCCCATTTCTTTAGGCGGATAATTTGTCACAAGATAGTCAACGATTATTTCCTCATTCTTGCCTAAGTCCCATAGGTTCTGAGTTTCTTGCATCCATTTTATTGTAGCAATCCAGCGCTCCTTATTCATACGGTTCTGTATCACTAATTTGGAGGAATGGCAATTGGTGCAATTGTTTACCGTTTCCATTAGCCCTGGGGCATCTATAAAGCCGGTGCGCATATGAATACCGTTTTCTATTTTGTCGTAATTATCCTCTTCGAGAATAGTCACAAGCGTTTCCTGTGGCTCTTGGTTTTTAAAAGCAGAAAGTGTTGGATCTACCATCAGATAAACCCCAAGTATGGCTGTGATGCCCACAAAAACAAAAAGCAGCAGCATTAACCTATAAATACTAAGGACATTTTTCCGGAATTTGCTATGATCGTCCATGTTTTTAGGAGACTTTTATTGCTATTCTCTGGCAAGCATTGTTCAAGTACCCTTTTGGATTCCAACCTGGTATCAACATTGGTTGTGCTTTTCCTTGAGCGTCTGTAGCTCTGGACCATATCTCGTAATATCCTTTTTTTGGAAAATCTACTTGTGCAGAAAAATGTTGCCATGCTAATCTGTTCGCTGGCTTTTCAATAGTACATTCTTTCCAAGTGGCACCAAAATCTATGGAATACTCCATCTTTGTAACAGCTAGTTCCCCGGCCCAGGCATGCCCTCTAATGTTAAGTTTTTTCCCTTCAGAAAGGATAGCTCCTGTTTTTGGATAGGTAATCAAAGATTTTACTGGCATGGACTCAATGATGCACATGTCCTTTTCATCTACCTTTTCTCCTGGCGCTACAGGATTACAGGGTACCCTGTAGGCATCTCCCGTCATTTTTGTTCCATCATGTACTTTATTCCTGATACTTATTCGCTGTACCCATTTGCCAGAAACTGAGGCGGGCCACCCACCAGCAACCAAGCGCAGTGGATACCCATGGACTAGAGGAATATCCGCTCCATTCATTTTAAACGCGAGTAAGGTTTCATCCTGTAGAGCTTTTGCCATTGGAGCACCACGAGAAATTGGTTCTTTTGTTGGGTCCCTGCTTAGATGTTCGTCCGCTGAATGATATCCAATATAGACGGCGTCTTTTTTAATGCCAACAGCTTCTAATACATCGCGTAATCGAACGCCGGTCCATTCCGCACAATATACTGCTCCTACGGTCCATTGGTTGCCTTTTGCTGACGGGTTGAACTCTGCGCGCCCGTTACCACCACATTCGATAGTTAGTTGATACGTGTATTGCTTGAATTTGGATTTTAAATCGGCTAAAGTATAGGTTTTCTTTTGGGCAACAGATTCACCATCTATAGTGAGTGTCCATTTTTTTTCATCAATGTCCTCAGGAGTTAGACCGTTGTTCCTAATAAAGATGTATTTGTTGGGCGTTACTTTGTCATCTAAAAGATGCGCCTGGGCTTCCATATTCCAAGGTTTGTCGTTCAGTAGCACCATGTCTTTGTCCTTTTTGAACAGTTCAAAAGGATTAGGGTCTTGCAATGCCAAGGGTACATAACCAATTGGCAAGTTCATCCCAAACACAACTTCGGCACCAATAGTTCCGGCCATAGCCGCTAATGCTGTTTTACCTATAAATTTTCTTCTATCCATTTGCCAGTACTTGGTGTTCTACTCCTTTTGGAATATAGAACGTTAAAAAAGAAGCTGTTATGTAGCATAAATCTACTTTCAAAAAAATTATTCTTTAGTTAATTTTTTACTCAATTCCTCTAAGGAAATTCCTTTTGTTTCTGGCATTTTGGTCAATGCCCATATCAGCTGTAGTACCATCATACCGCCAAAGAAATAGTATATATACCAGACTGCATCTCTAAGAACCCCTTCGGTAGCATCCAAGAAAAATGGGGTAATTAAAGTAATTACTGCTGCGAATACCCAATGGACGCTTACGCCCCAAGACTGACCGTAGGCGCGAACACTGTTTGGAAATATCTCTGAAATAAATACCCAAATGACCGCACCTTGTCCTATAGCATGCGAGGCAACAAAGAAACAAATAAAGGTTAATGTTAGGGCGGAACCTAAATCCAGCTGGAAACAAAGCCCTACCATTACTAAACTTACAATATAGCCAATAGAACCAATAATGATGAGTTGCCGTCTTCCCAGCTTATCCAATAAACGAACACCTATAATAGTGAATAATAGGTTTACAATACCAATGGCTATGGAGTTAAATAGCGATTCCTTACCCCCTAGTCCTGCTTGTTCTAAGATTTCGGGAGCATAGTAGAGGACAAAGTTTATTCCTGATAGTTGATTGAAAAATGCAATAAAAAAGCCCAACCAAAGTATTTTTGAGTATTTCTTTTGAAAAAGACCTTCACTTTTTTTGGAATGACTAAGATCCAGTTTTATTTCAAGTAATTGTTCTTGAGCCTTTTCTTTGGAATGGATGAGTTCTAAAACTTGTAACGCAGCGGTATCATCTTTTTTATGTAATGCCAACCATCTTGGACTTTTTGGAACTTTAAGTACCATAACCGTATAAATGAAAGCAGGAATAGCTTCTACACCTAACATCCATCGCCAATCATTAGCCCCATCAAAACCTTTAAGCAGCCAGTTAGATACAAAGGCTATCAAAATTCCAAAAACCAACCAAAATTGATATAGTCCGCCCATTTTACCGCGATTTTCTTTCGAAGTAATTTCGGAAATGTATATTGGAGCCGCCACAGAAGAAATACCAACACCCATACCTCCGATAAAGCGAAAAGCGGAAAACGAATAGGGATCTTGTGCAAGAGCAGAGCCTATTGCAGAAATAAAGAATAGGATACCTATCCAGAATAAGGTTTTTTTACGCCCAAGATTTTTTGTTGGAATACCGCCAAAAAGCGAACCCACCACTGTTCCCCAAAGGGCCATACTCATGATGAACGTGCCATGAAACAGGGGAGAAGTGTCCCATAGTTGTTTTATAGGTTCATTAGCACCACTGATAACAACGGTATCAAAACCAAATAAAAACCCCGCTAGGGCTACTGTAAATGACCATATCACAATTCTGTTCATAAAAATAGTTTTAACAGCTTCTAAATATAACAAAACAAAACTTTAACATACCTCACATTTTAGATAAGTATCTTTGGAACAGGTAGAAAGGTAAAAGAGAAAGTATGAAAGAGTTAAAGGGAAAGGTAGCCTATATAACAGGTGGCACCAAGGGAATTGGATATGGTATTGCGAAAAGCATGCTAGAGTTAGGGATGAAGGTTGCCATTAGCGGGAGAACCCAGGATAGTGTGACCCATGCACTAAATCAATTCAATAGCAAAGATGTTATTGGAGTGGTTTCAGATGTGGCTATTTTACAGGATGAGGTAAAAGCAGTCAAAATGATACTGGAGACTTGGGGCCAGTTGGACGTGGTTTTAGCAAACGCCGGGCTTGGACATTTTTCTCCGGTAGATGAGTTGTCAGAGGAACATTGGCATCAAATGATAAACGTAAACCTAAATGGGGTCTTCCATACCTTAAAAGCTTCAGTGGAAGCGCTGAAAATCTCTAAAGGGTATTATATAACAGTAGCTAGTCTTGCAGGAACTAATTTCTTCGCATCAGGCGCAGGGTATAATGCCACCAAATTTGGTGTTGTAGGTTTTACGCAAGCAGTAATGTTAGATTTAAGAAAGTATGGTATAAAAGTAACTACAATTATGCCCGGGTCGGTAGCCACGCATTTCAACAATAATGAACCCAATGAAAAAGATGCTTGGAAGATTCAGCCAGAAGATATCGGTGAGTTGGTTATAGACTTGTTACAAATGAATCCAAGAACACTTCCGAGTAAAATAGAGGTAAGGCCTACCCGTCCAGATAAAAAATAGTTATACCTCTTTTTCTAGAAAAGGAATCTTGGGGTTGTATACCTCATGTATTAATTTAAAAAGGGCACTTTCAAACTTAGATAACATTTCAGCATCTATTATATTGGTTTTTGGGCCTCTTGGAGATTCTTTTTCTGCAAAAAGAAGCACACCTTCTTTGAGGTTTTTAAGTGAAATTATACCGGATTGAACGGATTTTCCAGGGTTTTCCTTTAAATACATAAACGAGTAACATAATAGTTGAAATGCCTTACTGTATTTATAATCTTCAATTAAGTCATCCCATGACAAAATTTCAACGTTTTTCTTTTCTACTTTACCTGTTTTGTAATCAATAATTCGTGTAATGCCATCCACTTCATCTATACGATCCAATTTTCCTTTGAGGGTTATGGTGTGTGCTATGTTAGGAACAGAAAGAGAGATTTTCATAGTTTGTTCCAATGCAATAATCTTAATGGACTGATGTTGAAGTTGTTTAATTTCGGAATCGATAAAACTCGAAATGTATTTCTCTATAACGTGAAAAGACAAGAAATTTTTACCTGTAGTGATATCTCCGTCTAAATATGTTTTTTGAAAATTTCGTTTGACGGTTGCTGTCAATTTGCTTTGGGCAGTAAGAAGAAGTGATTGGGATAGCAACTTACCAATAAAGGGCATGTATAATTCTTCTAAAGTGTCATGAACTATGGTTCCAAAAGTATTGGCTGCAATGTTTTCCTCCACCACTATAGCATCTTTGATTCCTAAAAGGTTTTGTTTATAAAAATCAATAGGATTTCTAATATAGTTGCTCAATGAGCTGGGTGAGAATCCTTTGGTTCCGTACTCCTCAATGCTATGTAAAAGACTCTCCGTTTTGGTAATAGAGTCAAGAACTATGCTAATAGGTTGTAATTTCGGCGAAGCAATTTTTTCTACTATATCTTGCTGGTTCTCTTCTGTAAGAAGCTGTGAAATAAGCCTGCTTTTTTCACCACCCTCTAAAACGTCTGGTTCAGTATTGTATATAAGGTACACTTGTTTTGCTCTTTGTAGTAGTCGATAAAAGTGATACGTGTAAACGGCGTCTTTTTCTTTGTAAGTAGGAAGACCGTGTGCTATTTTTAAATCAAAAGGAATAAATGAATTATTGGATTTACCGGATGGAAGTATGCCTTCGTTAACAGAGGTTAGTATGACATGTTCAAAATCTAGGTTTCTACTTTCAAGCATTCCCATGAGTTGTAAGCCTTCCAAAGGGTCTCCTTGGAAATCTAGTGTTTCCTTGGATAAGAGTTGTTTTACAAGGTTCTTAAGGGCTTTAAGATTTGTAATATAGTCGTAATTGGACGCAAGGTTTTTAATTTGCACAAATAGTGTGTTAAATTTATACAGTTGTTCTAGGGCTAAGTTATTTTCTTCTTTTATGAAGACTTCTTTCAGCAAGGTTATCAACTTATGACATTTTTCTATAAAGTTTTTTGGTTGGTTGTCTTGTGTTGAAAGAAGGATTTGAATAACAGGGTGCTGTATATCTAAGAGCGGTTTAAGATCTTGAAGGTTAACAAAAGTCCAGTTTCTGGATTTTATGATGTGCAAAATTGCTTTTACATCTATACTATTATGGGTTAAAAGTTCAGAACAATAGGGATGGGAGATAAATTGTATAAAGTCCTTAAAGAACCATCCTTTCTTCCTATAGGTTTCATGTAGATTAAAATATTCGATAAAAAAGCCCGCTAAAGGAGTCAATTCTAACTTTTGTCCCATTGTAATATTTACCGAAGGAATAGACTCTGGTATAGCATTTAGTAAAGGGGTAAGCAATGTTTCGTCGCCTAGTATTAAAGCGGTGTCCTTTAAGGATTCAGGATGCTTTTCCTGTAAATTTTGCAATAGATCACCCACATATTTGGCTTGAGAAACATTTTTAGGCACCCCTATTATTTCAATTTTTTTGTTTTGTAAATAATGAGAGCTTACTCCTTTTAAGCTCTTATCTTTTAAATAGGGCCATTTCTTTTTATGGCTTCGTATGAAGAATCCTGCATCATGAATTGGATCATCTAAAAAATAGGGATCAATATCCCAATAGATTTGGGAAGATGTTTTTTCTAGAATGGTTTGTATGATTTGACTCTCGGCCTCATTGAGGGCGTTAAATCCTAAGAAGATATGAGGATTAGTATTTTTCTCTAGATAGGTAGATAGGTTTTCAGACGCTTTTCTATAAACTAGACCTTGATGTCCAATACCTTGGTGAATGAGGTTAGCATTAAAAGTGTTATAAATAGGTTTAATGTTTCTCCAAAAACTAAGATAGGTTTCAACAAGTTCTGTTTTTTCTGAAGTTACAGACCAGTGTGTAATTTCTTGTATGTCGCTGAGGTTTGAAAATAATGCATCTGCGTTTATAAGGTAACGATCTATTTCATTAAAATCTTGCAAAAGGGTTTGTCCCCATGTTAGGAATGCGTCAAAAGAATCTTTTTTGTAATCTCCGGTTTCAAGATAAGCCCTGTAGAGTTCAAAGAGTTGTTCGGTGCTGGTGGCATAAGATACGCCTGAGACTTTCTCTATAAATTCTTCGATACTGTAAATGTCAGGAGCGAAAATAGTTTTCCCTGCTTTTTGGGAAATAGCATCCTTTAAAAAGGTGCCTGCACGTTTACTTGGAAGTATAAACCTTATATGATCTACTGCTCCATACTTTTCCCATACTTGATCTACTACCTCGTTTATAAAAGTTCGCATATGGTAAAAATAAAAAAGCTCCGCGTTATGCGGAGCTTTTTCTATATTAAAACACTTATAATACTAAGTTAATTTCTACTATTCTTTTACTAAGTTAATTTCTACTCTTCTATTTTGCCTTCTACCATTTCTAGTGTTGTTAGTAGCAATAGGCTTGTCTTCACCTACTCCGAGAGCAGATAATCTGAATTCTCCAATTCCCTGTTCTACTAAGAATTCTTTTACAGAAAGAGCTCTTGACTCAGAAAGGCTTTGGTTCAATTTAGCGCTACCTACACTATCAGTATGACCTTCAACAGTAAACTTAGCGTTAGGATATTCCTTAAGAATTGCAATAATATCTACCATTACAGCAGTAGATTCCGCTTTGATTGAAGTTTTTCCTGTATCAAATAAGATTGTTTTTGCGTAGTTGTTCAACGCTTTTTGAACTGCTTCTGAAAGTTCAGGACATCCTTTGTTTGCAACAGTACCAACTGTATCTGGACACTCATCATCTTTGTCTAAGACAGTATCACCATCTCTATCTGGCCATGGGCAACCATTGTTGTCAGCAGGACCAGCTTCGTTAGGACAAGCATCATCTTTATCAGCAATACCATCACCATCAGCATCTGGGCAACCAGCTAAAGCAGCAAGACCAGCTTCGTTAGGACAAGCATCATCTTTATCACCATCACCATCACAGTCAACTAATAACGA
>CAZDOW010000075.1:0-16735 GCA_964507115.1 uncultured Maribacter sp. | reverse complement strand
CTTTTACGAGAACACTATATGAAAATGAAAAATTTTATTTCGTTTTTATTACATAGTAAAAATACTTTCTTCTCACCTTCTTTTAAATTTATTGTTGTGTAGCAAGGCATTATTGTGGTGAAAGGACTAAAATCTGTTATATGCGATTTCAAAAAACCAATTTCAAGCACAAATAGTGTTGAAACCGTTCCTATTACGCACCTAATCGATTAACAGATTTTTATTCTAAAGAACTTTTAAGTGCTAAATAAACGCCATTGCTCCACCCAAAACCGTCTTGTACAGGATATTCGCCCCCTCCTCCTTCAAGACCCATATCCTCTACATTATACTTCTCCACAAACTTACCCGTATTTTCATAGACCTTCTCGTTAATGGCTACCCACCTTTCGGCTATTGTATTAGCTAAGGCATCGTGTCCATAATTTCGCAGACCCGTAATCGTCATCCATTGCAGCGGTGCCCAACCATTTGGTGCATCCCATTGTTCGCCTGTATGGTATAATGTTGTGACCACTCCGCCAGGTTTTAAAAAAAACTTTTCTATATAGTCTGCTATTTCATTGGCCTGTTCCGTACTAGCCATATTAAAGAATAACGGATACACCATAGCCAAAGATTTTATCCCTGTTTGTTTTTGGCTTACCCAATTGTAATCCTCATATACTCCAGCTTCAGCATTCCATGTATAGTTATTTAAAAAAGCAATACGATTGGTCATGCTTGTTTTTAAGGTTGCTACATAGGCTGCATCCTCCTCAAAACAAAGCGTTAGCACTTCTTCCAAACCATAAAGAAGGGCGTTAAGGTCAACAGGAATAATATCTGTTGTTTCTATAGTTTCTATAGATTCCCCATCTGCGAACCAACGTGATGTATAATCCCATCCAGATTCTGCGCCAGAACGAAGGTCTCTATACATCTTTTCACCACCACCTACTTTTTGCACCTGCAAGTAATCCTCTCTATAAGATTCTTGTCTTGGTGTATTTCCTGTATCATAATACCTATTCATTATCCCATCTGGTGTTGCTACACAATGCCTTATTGGAGCATCCGTAGCAGTGCTACCATCCATCCAAAATTCGTATTCTATTCGTAGTGCTTCCTTATACTTTTTATAAACACTAGCACCTTTATGTTGCGCCAATAACTTAACCATTTGCGAAAAGAAAGGAGGTTGTGAACGGGTTATATAATAGCTTCTATTTCCATTTGGAATGTGCCCAACGGTTATAATTAGATGGGCAAAATTATCCAACATATTTTCGATTAATCCAAACTCCTTGCTTTCTACCAAGCCCAGCATGGTAAAATAACTATCCCAATAATAAACCTCTCTAAAACGGCCACCAGGAACTATATATGGCTTAGGCAAAGAGAGCAATGTACTACCTAAAACAGCGCTATCAGAAGCCCTTTTTAAAACTGGCCACAAAGCAGTAACGTGTTCGGCTGCAGACTTAGTTGTATCTGATTTAAAATCTGAACTAATGGATGGGGGAAGTTCAAAATTTGCCATTATAAACGCTGATAAATCAAAATCAGATGCTAATTTTTCCAATTTATACTTATCAGTAATTTCTTTATATGTAAACTTAGCGGTACAGTCTACAAAGGTTTTGCTATCTGGAAATATTTCTTGTAACTGCACAGCTACAAATAAATCCCCTAAAGCTTTATCAATAGGAACAATTTCAAAATCCTGCGATTGTCTCGTCTCTGTTAGTAACGCCTCTTTAGAACTAGGCTGTTTTACTTCCGACTTACAAGAAAAAACAAGTACAGATAATAGAATAAAAAAATATCTCATTAGGTTTGATTTTAGTGCTGTGTAAAGTATGATAATTTATTCAAACACCTTGCACTAGTAGAATTCAAAGCCATCTATTTTTTAAACAAAAAAAAGTCGATGCTCCCACCGACTTATACTAGCTAACTCAAAAAATAAGAACGTATGTTCTCTTGAACATCACAAAAGTACATAGTCTAAATTGAGCCAATGTTAAGCTAACCTAAGGAATAGGTTATTTTATTTAAAAGCCTGAAGACCTGTAATGTCTGCACCAGTAATAAGTAAGTGAATGTCATGAGTACCCTCATAGGTAATTACACTCTCCAAATTCATCATATGACGCATAATACTGTATTCTCCAGTGATACCCATACCACCTAGAACTTGTCTTGCTTCGCGTGCTATTTTTATGGCCATATCTACATTATTCCTTTTTGCCATAGATATTTGGGCTGTTGTAGCTCTGCCCTCGTTTTTTAATTGCCCCAAACGAAAAGCAAGTAACTGGGCTTTCGTAATTTCCGTTATCATTTCTGCTAACTTCTTTTGTTGTAATTGCATGGCTGCAATTGGCTTACCAAACTGCACTCTCTCTTTAGCGTAACGTAAAGCAGTATCATAACAATCCATTGCCGCACCGATTGCGCCCCAAGCAATGCCATACCTAGCAGAATCTAGACAACCTAATGGTGCGCCTAGTCCAGTTTTATTGGGTAACAGGTTTTCTTTTGGAACTTTTACATTATCAAATATTAGTTCCCCTGTTGCGGATGCACGGAGTGACCATTTGTTGTGTGTTTCTGGCGTAGAAAAACCTTCCATACCCCGTTCTACAATTAAGCCATGAATTCTTCCTGCTTCATTTTTAGCCCACACCACCGCTATATCCGCGAAGGGTGAATTAGATATCCAAAGTTTTGCTCCGTTTAAAAGATAATGGTCTCCCATATCTTTATATTTTGTTTCCATTCCGCTTGGATTCGAGCCATGATTTGGTTCTGTAAGCCCAAAACAGCCCATCCATTCACCTGTAGCAAGTTTTGGAAGGTATTTTTTACGTTGCTCTTCCGTACCATAGGCAAAAATAGGATACATGACCAAAGAGGATTGTACCGAAGCCGTAGACCTAACGCCACTATCCCCACGTTCTATTTCTTGCATTATAAGCCCGTAACTAATTTGATCCAATCCTGCTCCGCCATACTGCTCTGGGATATACGGACCAAAGGCACCAATTTCTGCCAAGCCACCAATAATCTGTTTTGGGAATTCTGCCTTTTGGGCATATTCCTCTATAATTGGCGATACATCCCTTTTCACCCATTGGCGGGCAGCGTCACGTACCAATTTATGTTCGTCGGAAAGTAAATCGTCTATATTATAATAATCCGGGGCTTCAAATAAGTCGGGCTTCATATTAGCGTATTTAAATCAAAGATAAATAAAGAAATATAACATATCAAAGGCCTATAGTTATATTTTTAAGCATTTAAAAATTGGGCCAAAAGGCGATGAAAATGATGCACTCCTCGTTCCCTTGTCGGTGAAAATCTTCCAGCCTGATAAAATTGAGAACGTACGCCCTTTTGCACACCTTCAACAACCGCTTCATCCTCTATTTCTACCTTATCCAATATGGATCCTGCCCCAACATCCAACTTAGAGCTATCATAAACATAGCTATAGAATGAAACTTTGGTCCGATTAATTTCTAAAGGTTGTACTATATTAACAGATAGTCCCCATGGGTAAAAATTAAACATCATGTTTGGGAATACCCAGTAATAATAGGCTGCGATTTTTTTGCCAAAATCTATATGCCCTTCTGGTATATTAAATATTGTATCTGTGCCTTCGGCATAGCCAATTTGCAAATTAAGATGCTCATGTATAATAGTGTCGTAATTACCATAATCCAATACAGCGTTCAAATCATCATGTACAAAAGGGATATGAAAGCCTTCTAAGAAATTATCGCAATATAGCGCCCAATGCGCATTAACTAGGTAATCTTTTGATCTACTTTCATCAAGCTTGTATTCATTCAAAGGCAAAAATCCAACCCTCTCATTCAGGGTTTCAATTACTTTTTGAAAATCAAATGAAGGGTCAAGACCTGCAAATAAAAACGGACCCCAATATTTTAGTTCAAACTTGTGCATGTTGTCACAAGGTCGCGGAAATCCTTTGGCATCTTTAAATTCTGGCATATACTCAAAAGAGCCATCTAATTTAAACCTTCTGCCATGGTACCCGCAAATTAGTTTTTTAGCTTTTCCAGAGGTAGCAACTACAATATTTCCTCTATGCGTACAAACATTGCTTAAACAATGAATATTTTCTTCATCGTCTTTGGTCAAAACCAAGGGTTCTGTCATGAAATTGTCTAATAAGACCATTGGATGGGCATGTTGCACATTATCTACTAAATCCTGATGCCCTAACCAATGCCATGATTTATAAAAGATCTTGTTTTTGATAGCTTCGAAAATCTCAGGATCTCGATAAAAAGATGCTGGCAAGGTCTCTGCTTTGGTAATATCCGGATCTATAAAGAATTTAGATGACATTGATTATTAATTATATAATGAATACGCACCTAATTTAAGCAATAAATTAAACTCCAATACTACTATTTACATGAATTCAAAACTTCAAAAATGGGTGTAATTACCGCAATTTACTTTGTTCTAGCACATAGGAATGGAGCCGGCATATTTCCCGTTCTATTATAGCAGGTTTTGGAAGCCTAAGCTTGTTGGCTTAGATTTTCACAGCAGCGGGTGCCATAGTATAGGTGAAACTATTTAGCAATATATTTGTCAATAACAGCGGTGGACCTTATTATTTTTCAAAAGCGGGGTTTCATGATTTTATAGTATTGGCATGTATTCCATGCTATGTTTTAATGCAATAGAACAAACAAAATAAATAACGATGCAGACTTCTCATTCAGAATATTTAAAACTAGAGACCGTTTACTTGAAATCTGTACACAATGCATTTGTTTCAGACGAGGTCCTCACGGAACATTGGCAAGAATTAAATTATTTATCAAAACCTGATTTTGATAAAAGCATAGATGAATATGAAAATTTCAAAAAATTACTTTTAAACAATACTACAGAAGTAACATACTTTTCTGAGGATTCTGACACAAAGATTGATTCCATTTATTGTAGAGACGCATCAATTGCTACAGACTATGGGATGATCATCTGTTCTATGGGAAAAGAGGGAAGACGGTTAGAGCCTGAGGCGCAACATAAACTGTTTAAAGCCAATCACATTCCTGTTTTAGGAGAAATCAAAGCTCCAGGGACGCTTGAAGGTGGTGATGTGGCCTGGTTAGATGAAAAAACTATAGCGGTAGGACATACCTATAGGTCCAACAAAGAGGGTATTAGGCAGCTGAAAGCCCTGCTTTCACCAATAAGGGTTAAGGTCATAGTCGCCGATTTACCCCACTATAAAGGGGTTGATGATGTATTTCATTTAATGTCGATTCTAAGTCCAGTTGATAAGGATTTGGCAGTAGTATATTCTCCATTGATGCCCATAAAATTCAGAAATTTGCTTTTAGAAATGGGTTTTGAATTGGTAGAAGTACCCGAAGATGAATTTGAAAGCATGGGTTGCAATGTTTTGGCGATAGGGCCGCGAAAATGTATAATGGTTGACGGAAATCCTAAAACACAGATTGCTCTTGAAAAAGCAGGGTGCGAAGTTTTTACCTATCCCGGACAAGAAATCAGTGTTAAAGGAGGCGGTGGCCCTACGTGTTTGACAAGACCTATAAAAAGATTAAAATAAAACTACATTTTCAAATAAAACGCCTTCGTTAATGCAATATATGCTGGGGTGTATTGATGTCTTTCAACTTCAATGGTCAGTTCATCTTTTAAAACTTCCTTTTTATTGAACGTAAACTGTAGCAAACTTCTTTTGATTTCCGAGGAAGGGTTGCCTTTTACCCTAGTAATATGTTCAGGGTAAAGCCCTACCTGTTCTGCTAAATCTATAAATTGAAGCTCTTCTTTGTGCGGAATGATGGTGGAAAAAATACCGGAAGGAGAAAGCAACTTTGAAACCGCTTCAATCAATTCCTCAAAGGGTAGTGATTGATTCTGTCTAGCTATATCCCTAGCACTATTTCCACTTGCGACTTCTTCGGAATAAAAAGGCGGATTGGAAACAATTAAGTCATAAAAATCATCGATTTCATCCACAAATTCGTCCAGACCTGCATGAAAACAAAACAGGCGATCTGCCCATGGAGAAGCTTCAAAATTCTCTACACATTGTTCATAGGCTGCATCGTCTATCTCTATTGCCTCAATATTCTCTGAAACCGCACGCTGTGCAAGCATCAAAGCAATGAGGCCAGTACCTGCACCAATATCTAGTATTGTATTTGGATTCGATTTTATTGAAGTCCATGCGCCTAACAACACACCGTCTGTACCAATCTTCATGGCGCAATTGTCTTGTTGCACGGCAAACTGCTTAAAAATAAAAGGTTTACTCATTCCAATTGTCCAGCCTCCCTAGTTTCTGAACCTTCCAGTTCTAAAAGCGAATCTCCTAAACGGAAGCGTATATCATTCGCTAGTAACTGTATTTCTGCCACAACCTCAGGATATTCAGAAGCCACATTGGTAGTTTCACTGATATCATTTTCCACATCATACAGTTCTATTTCTTCCAAATCTACCATACGATAATCTCCAGGCAGACCGTCCTTCCCCAATTCCTGACCGTTCATGGTTCTATATCTATGTGGAAAATACAATTTCCATTTTCCGTAGCGTACCCCAAAAAGTTCATTAACCCGATAGTAAAAGAAATAGGCCTTTTGTGGACCTTTATCCGTCTCTCCCTTCAATAATTTTAGAACACTCTTACCATCAATAATATTTTCAGGCAAGCTCGCTCCTGTCTCCTCTGCAATAGTAGGTAGCATATCTATGGCCATAACAGGTTCTGTAATCACCTTACCCGAAGGAATTTCTTTAGGGTATTTAATGATAAAGGGCTCACGTTGTCCACCTTCCCATCCCGTTCCCTTTCCTTCACGCAAAGGAAAAGCACTACCACCGTGGTTACCATAGGATAACCAAGGACCATTATCAGAAGTAAAAATAACAATGGTATTCTCTTCTAGTCCATTTTCTTTTAAGGCTTCTATTATCTGTCCCACGGACCAGTCTATCTCCATAATCACGTCCCCATAAAGACCTCTATTCGATTTTCCTTTGAACTTGTCCGACACAAACAAAGGAACATGGGGTTGTGGATGCGGAACATACAAAAAGAACGGATTATCCTTGTTTCTAATAATAAAGTCTACACTCCTTTCTGTAATTTGGGTAGTTAGTTGAGATTGCTCTTTTAACGTGTCTATTACCGTTTCATTCTCATACAATGGAAGGTCAGGAAAATTAAAAACAGGACCTTGTTGTGGATGATAAGGCCACATATCATTAGAGTATGGAATACCAAACCACTCGTCAAAACCATGCCTTGTAGGTAAAAACTTTTTTTGATGGCCTAAATGCCATTTCCCAAAAATCCCTGTGGCATACCCTTTTGCCTTTAACATTTCTGCCATTGTAGTCTCAGATGCATTTATACCATGTGTATTACCAGGCCCTAAAGCATTATGAATACCAATACGATTAGGGTAACAACCCGTTAAAATTCCTGCTCTAGAAGCGGAACAAACTGCTTGAGCAGAATAATAACTAGTAAGCATGGTACCGTCTTTTGCCATTTGATCTAAGTTTGGGGTGGCAATATCCTGAGCACCAAAAACACCTACATCATTGTATCCTTGATCATCTGTAAATATGAGCACTACATTTGGAGGGCGGGATACAACTTCCTTTTCCCTATTCTCACAACCGACCAACAAGGCTACGATTCCAAAAAAAATACCTGCCTGATGCTTATGTAGCATGCTTAAAAAGTTCTTCATTATGAATTAAAATTTGGTATTATCCTACTCTTTGCTGCATTAAGGTAACTCCTTCCTATAGTGTATCTAATTCCACCAACCTCGACACTATTCCCCTCTACTACGCTTACTTTGTCAATAGCTATGGTATAAGACCTATGTATCCTTAAAAATTGATTTGATGGAAGTTCATCCGTAAAACTACTCAATGTACTATGAATAATATATTTGGAGGTTGGGGTAATGATTCTAATGTAATCTTTTAAGCTTTCCACTACCATAATCTCTTCTAAGAAAATCTTTTGGAGTTTCTTTTTATCAACTTTCACAAAAATACTTGGCTTCTCAGTTGTAGTACTTTCAGATACATTTACAGCACCTTGTTTTAAACCGATAATGCGATCAACAGATTTTAGAAACCTAGGCAGCGAAATAGGCTTTACCAAATAATCTATGGCCTCAAGTTCAAAACTTTTTAACGCATGTTCCTCATGAGCTGTGGTCATAATCACGAATGGTTTTTTATGCAAGGTGCCTAAAAACTCCAAACCGTCTAGCATTGGCATATTAATATCCAAGAACATTATATCAATCTCATTATCCCTTAAAAAAGAAGAAGCATCCATGGCATTCGAAAACGTTTCAATTAATTCTAGCTCCTTCACTTGCAAAATGTAATTTTTCAATACGTTGATGGCCAAAGGTTCATCGTCAACAACAATAACTCTTAAATTCATATCACTTTTAGCTTTAGTATTACATTGAACATATTATTCTCTTCAAAAATAGAAAGATCATAGTCACTTTTCTCATAACCTAACTCCAATCGTTTCTTTACATTGGATAGGCCTATACCGCCTTCCCTTGTTGGAAAATCAGATTTTTTATTGGCATTGGGAATGGTATTCGCTATTTTGAAGGTCATAAAACCATCAGACACTTCTAAATCTATAGCAATTCTCATCTCTCCAATATTTTTACTTGCGCCGTGCTTAAAACAGTTTTCTACCAAAGGAACCAAGAGCATAGGTGAAATTTTTCCGCGGTTGATTTCGCCTGAAATATGCAAATCAATTTTCAATGAATCATCAAACCGAATACGTTCCAGATCTATATAATTCTGAATGCATTCTATTTCACTGGTAAGCGCTTGTTTTCTTTTTTTGGTGGCGTACAAAAGATATCTCATAAGCTCCGATAGTTTAAGAATAACCTCAGGAGCCTTGTCCGATTTCTCTAAGGTCAAGGAATAAATATTGTTCAAGGTATTAAAGAAAAAATGTGGTGACACTTGTGAACGTAAAAATCGGAGTTCTGTCTGTAATTGCCTTCGTTCCAAATCATGTAGTTTACTACTCTCTCGCAGCCAATCTATAGTAAGTTTAATTGCTGTAAAAAACGAAATAACATAGACCTCTCCAAGCATTGTCTGAATCGCATAACCAAACGTAAGACTTGTCGTTTCTACAGGACCTTCTGGCCAAACATCGTTGCTGACCAAATAATAGGTAAGATTGTATTTAACCAAAAGCATCACAAAAAGGGATGTTATGATGGCAATCGTATACTGAAAGTATTTTTCCGTGTACACGAGCTTTGGCATTAAGAAATACACATTAAAATACGCCAACATCATGTGGATAGGGAAGCCTATCAGATTTGTTTTTAATGAATAAAAAAAATCGTTATGAATACTACTCCAGCGCAAGGTATTGAATAGAAAATAAAGCCCCCAAAAAACAATATGATGCCAATACTTAACACCGTAATTAGAGGAAGAACCCGTCCTTCCCAAAAATTCTCCTACTTTATTATTGACTTGCATATCCTGTGAGTTACCTTATTGGTTCAGACGTTTAGCACTACCGTATCGTTGTTGGTCTAATTTAATTTCGCCATTGATAAAAAACGTGAAATTTACTTAAAACAATATGAATAATTTATAAAAGCGTATAATTCCGTACTATCTGAGACGAAAATACTTAAAAACACTTAGTATGAAGTAAAGAGTAAAACTATAAAGAAACTACTCAAGCACTGAATACAACAAAGCAGCATTGGTAATTGGCACTAAATACTACCTGTACTCATGAATAAACGTTCTCTTCAACATAAAAAAATAGTAGCATTTTTCCTATTTGCTATATACATAGGGTGTATCACATTGCTAGCGCAAAATATTCCAAAAACCTATACAGCACTTAATACTACAGATGTTATTAAAGTGGACGGAAGCATGAACGAAACTGCTTGGCAAGAAGCGCAGTGGTCAGATTTATTTAAAGACATAGAAGGTGATAAACCTGCAGGGTACCAAACACGAGTTAAAATGATTTGGGATCAAGAGAATCTTTATTTCTTTGCAGAATTGAAAGAACCACACGTTTGGGCTACTTTGAAAGAAAAAGATACCGTGATATTTTACAATAACGATTTTGAAGTTTTCATCGATCCAGATGGGGATACCCACAATTATTATGAACTAGAAATCAATGCCCTTAACACTATTTGGGATTTATATTTATCCAAGCCCTACCGCAACGGCGCTCATGTCCTCAACAATTGGGATATTCAAGGTTTAAGGTCAGCAGTACATATAAATGGCACACTAAACAACCCAAACGACGTTGATGAAGGATGGAATTTAGAGATTGCCATTCCATGGGCGTCCATAACATCTCCAGGGGGACCAACAAAAGTACCTGAAAATAATTTTTGGCGGGTTAATTTCTCAAGAGTGAATTGGGCTTTTGATTTAATTGATGGGCGGTATTCCAGAAAAAAAGCTCCTGATGGCAAATACCTTCCTGAAAATAACTGGGTATGGTCTCCCCAAGGGGTCATTAATATGCATGAACCTGAACATTGGGGTTATGTGTATTTTTCTACTGATAGCGTTGGAACCGAAGCTAAATTTAAAATCCCACAAGATGATTATATCAAATGGTATTTATATGAATTACACAGAGATTATAGGGATGAGGAAAAGAGAAAGGTAATTTGGAAGAAAGACGGCAACCACTACACCGCGAAAACTGAAGAGATTCTAGGAAAATCGATCGCTCCAATATTGGAAACAAATAGCCTTGGATTCGGCATCTGGACCATAAGTCCCTTTACAGGCAAAAAACTGATTGTACATAACGACGGGAAATTTGAAAGTATTTTTCAGCCAAAATGAACATTTCATTCGTAGCAAACGAGAAACATATATGTATATCTAATTAAATAAATACACATGCGCAAAAATGTTATTACACTCCTTCTTCTAGCCATAGTAATTTACGGTTGCGATAAAAAGGTTGAAAAACAGACTCAAGAAAGTGCTATTTCCTTAGTAGATTATGTAAACCCACTTATGGGAACAGATTCTTCCTATGATCTTTCTAATGGAAACACCTACCCCGCTATTGCCACCCCTTGGGGAATGAATTTTTGGACTCCAATGACCTCCAAAATGGGAGACGGCTGGACTTATAAATACGACGAAAATAAAATACGCGGTATTAAACAGACGCACCAGCCCAGTCCTTGGATAAACGATTACGCTGCTTTTTCACTAATGGCGGTAACGGGTGAACTTAAATTTCAAGAAGATGAACGTGCCTCGTGGTTTTCCCATAAGGCAGAAATCGTAAAACCCAATTACTATAAAACATATTTGGCAGATTATGATACCGAAATTGAGGTAACCCCAACAGAAAGGGCTGCACATTTTAGATTCACCTTCCCAAAAGATAGTTCCTATATCCTACTTGATGGTTTTTTTAAAGGCTCCATGGTAAAAATTATTCCCGAAGAACGTAAAATTATTGGGTATTGTAGGAATAATAGCGGTGGTGTACCGGAGAATTTTTATAACTATTTTGTTGCTGAGTTTGATGCCGATTTTGAAATTTCTAGCACTTGGGGAGATAACTGGACTCTAAATCCTGATACGCTAGAAAACAAGGGAGAACATGTGGGTGCTATTGTTGGTTTTAATACAGAAAGAGGAGCGCAAATTCACGTAAAAGTAGCCTCCTCATTTATTAGTCCTGAGCAAGCTCAACTTAATTTGGATAGGGAAATAGGAACCGACTCCTTTGACGAAACACTTGAAAAGGCTACAAATGTCTGGGAAAAAGAACTTAGCAAAATTATAATTGAAGATGATAACATAGACAATATTAGAACCTTTTATTCTTGTCTTTATCGCGTTCTTCTTTTTCCAAGAAAAATATATGAGTTAGACAAAAACAATGAAATTGTACATTACAGTCCTTACAACGGGGAAGTGTTACCGGGTTATATGTTTACTGATAATGGGTTTTGGGATACATTCAGAGCTGTTTTTCCTTTTTTCAACATGGTCTACCCCGAGTTAAATTCCAACATTATGGAGGGACTCGCTAATACCTACAAAGAATCTGGATGGTTACCGGAATGGGCAAGTCCAGGCCATAGAGATTGTATGATAGGCTCCAATTCTGCTCCTATTATTGTAGATGCATATCTAAAAGGTATTAATCTCAAAAATCAAGACTTGCTTTTAGAGGCCATGGTAAAAAATGCAGAAACGGCTACCAACCGGCCCACAGAAAATGGAAATACCATCCGGTCCGTAGGACGGGAGGGAATAGACTACTATAACAAATTAGGTTACGTACCTTATGATGTTGGCATCAATGAAAATGCAGCAAGAACATTAGAGTATGCCTATGCGGATTTTACCATCGCCAGAATGGCAGAGAAACTGGGCGATACCCAACTAGCAGATACCTTTTATAAACGTAGCCTAAATTATAAAAACCTTTTTGACCCAAGCACCAAATGGATGAGGGGCAAGAACAAGGACGGTAAATTTCAAAGTCCGTTCAACCCACTTAAATGGGGAGATGCCTTTACAGAAGGTAACAGCCTACATTACACCTGGTCTGTCTTTCACGATATTAACGGCCTTGTTGAGTTAATGGGAGGGGACAAAGGCTTCGAGGACCAGCTAGATTCCGTATTTAATATGCCACCAGATTTCGATAATTCCTACTATGGTTTTACGATACACGAAATTAGAGAAATGCAAATCATGAATATGGGAAATTATGCACATGGCAACCAGCCTATACAGCATATGATCTATCTCTATAATTATGTAAACAAATCCCATAAGACCCAAGAAAAAATACGCGAAGTACTCACTAAACTTTATGCAGCAGTACCGGATGGGTATTGCGGTGATGAAGATAATGGCCAAACTTCAGCTTGGTACGTATTTAGCGCATTAGGATTTTATCCAGTGACCCCCGGGGTAAACCAATATGTTATAGGCAGTCCCTTGTTTAAAAAAGCAACTATTAATTTAGATAACGGAAATTCCTTTACCATAAACGCACCAAATAATTCCAAGGACAATTTCTACATCAACTCAGCCCAACTCAACGGCACGGAGCACACCAAAACTTATTTGAATTTTGATGATCTCCAAAAAGGCGGTGACCTATACTTTGATATGATACCTACACCAAACAAGAATTGGGCCTCAGACAAACAAGATGTACCCTATTCTTTAAGCTTAAAGCGAAAATTTTAATCTATGAAGTCAGCTGCCAATACCATCCAACTCGTACTGCTTTTCTCCTGTTTTGGGCTTTACCAAGTACAGTTACAATCGCAAACCAAAGATTACATCCAATATGTTAACCCTTTAATAGGCACTTCAAACTACGGCACTACCAATCCCGGACCTATAGCCGTAAGGGGAATGGCCAACGTTTCACCTTTCAATGTCTCAGGTCCAGAAAATTTGCCTTTGGAAAAAGATAGTAGATGGCTATCTACCCCTTATGTCCATGAAAATAAATTCCTTACGGGATATAGCCATGTGAACTTAAGTGGAGTTGGCTGTCCAGAACTTGGCGTCATCTTAGCGATGCCTACCACGGGGGAACTGGAAATAGACCCTCTAAAATACGGATCCACCTATTCCAAGGAAGTTTCCAAAGCTGGCTATTATACAAACACTCTAGACAAATACAACGTATTGGTAGAAGCTACAGCATCTACCAGAGTAGGGATAAGCAGGTACACCTTTCCCAAAGGCGACGCTAACATTCTACTAAATTTGGGCCTAGGTCTTACCAACGAGCAAGGCGCAAGGACGCGCATTGTTTCCTCCACCGAAATTGAAGGTATGCGCACTGTAGGTTCCTTTTGCTACTATAAACCAGCAGAGGCATATCCGGTATTCTTTGTAGCCCAATTCTCAAAACCAGCAAACGAATATGGTGTTTGGAAGAAATCAACTAAAACGGAAGGGGCGGAATCTGAATGGATGAAAGGCTACAATGGAAAAGCCCAAATAAAAAAAGGTTTTAGACAGGAAGTGGTAGGAGATAGCATTGGCACCTACATGAGATATCGTTTTGAAGTACCTACTAGCGTAGAAATGCGTGTTGGGATTTCGTATGTAAGCATAGAAAATGCTCGTGAAAACTTAAAAAAAGAAACAGGTGACCTCTCTTTTGATGCTATTTTAAAAAAAACACAACAAGATTGGAACGCACATTTAGCCAAGATTGAAGTGGAAGGAGATTCTCAAGAAAACAAAATAAAGTTCTACACCGCCTTATACCATACCTTGATTCATCCTAGTACATTGAACGATGCAAACGGGGAATATCCAAAAATGGGAACTAGGGAAACCCTGAAAACCAGTGGAACCCGGTACACCGTTTTCTCCTTGTGGGACACCTATAGAAATTTACACCAATTAATGACCTTAGTATATCCCAAGCAACAATCGGATATGATAAAAAGTATGTTGCGTATTTATGATGAGTCCGGTTGGCTGCCCAAATGGGAACTGAACGCCACGGAAACCACCACTATGGTAGGGGACCCGGCTGGCATCATTATCGCTGACACCTATTTAAAAGGAATACGGGATTTTGATATTGAAAAGGCGTATAGTGCTATGGTTAAAAGTGCTGACCAACTGGCAAATAACCCACTAAGACCTGGATTGGAAGATTATATAAACAAAGGCTATCTTACCACCACAACTACAAGCAGTGGTTCAGTCTCCACCACGCAGGAATATAATATTAGTGATTATGCTATAGCGCAACTGGCCAAAACATTGAACAAAAAAGAGGACTATGCCCGCTTTTCCAAGCGTTCACTATCCTACAGAAAGCTGTTTGACAAAAACCTGAATTTATTGAGGCCAAAAAACGGAGATGGCAGCTGGGTGACTCCTTATGACCCTAATGACGGGGCAAACTTTACAAAAAACCTAGGTTTTATAGAAGGGAACGCTTGGCAATACACTTTTATGGCGCCACATGATATTCCCGGCCTTATTAAACTTATGGGTGGTAGGAAACCTTTTGTGGCCCAATTGGAAAAAGTGTTCGATACCGGACAGTACGATATGGCCAATGAACCAGATATTATGTACCCGTATCTCTTTAACTACGTTGAAGGACAGGAATACAAAACACAACTAAAAGTACAAGAACTCTTATCTAAATATTATCAAAACAAACCAGCAGGCCTACCTGGCAACGATGATACAGGAACCATGAGTGCCTGGGCCGTTTTTTCAATGATGGGTATCTATCCCATAAACCCGGGAAATCCTATATATGCTTTAACCACACCCAGTTTTGATAAAATTACGGTGCATCTAGACAACACGTACTATGACAAAGACAAACTTGTAATACTTAAGTCTGGCAACGGAACTATCTCCAAAATAACAATTGGAAACAAGAAGCTTCCTAGCTTCTTTGTGACCCATAAAGAGTTATTAAGCTCAGAGACCATTGAGTTTCACTTAAAACCCAAAAAATAGTTTTAAGAAAGAATCCTGTTATACGAAATTTAGAAGCGAAGACCGGCTTTGATCATAATTTCAATTACTAAGGTTTATTAGGTAAATATAAAGGTAATTATAGGCGAACAGCATAGTATATTTATGGTGCAACTAACTCCCAAACACAACTTCAAACCAGTTTTAATAAAAAGCGTAACTTGTGCTTTAATAACATAAATTTAACTAAAACGTTTTCGCAAACAGGTCCTTTAGCTTTTCTAGGCTGTTATTAGTCGAATAACTTTTACCATTAGACAGTAAGTCAGCATTTTTAAATCTGTTAAAGAATTCACAATTAATTAACGACTAACTTAACTCAACATTTATGAACAAAAAAATCTTTAGTTTTTTGACTCTTGCGGCTTTACTCTTTTTTCAAGGAGTAGTGGCGCAAAACAGCACGGTATCCGGTACGGTGTCAGATAGTTCTGGCATACCACTCCCAGGTGTCAACGTTGTTGAAAAAGGAACTTCCAATGGAACATCAACTGATTTTGATGGAAATTACACCATTAATGTAGGAAGCAACGCAACATTAGTATTTTCATCTCTTGGTTACGAAGCCAACGAGGTTGCTGTTAGCGGCCAATCTACCGTTGACATCTCACTTGCAGATGGTGCAAGCGAGTTGGATGAAGTTGTTGTAACTGCTCTTGGTATTCGAAAAGAAACCAAGGCATTAGGATATTCTTTAACGCAAGTTGGCGGAGAAGAAATCGCAACAATCAAAACACCAAACGCTATCAACTCCCTACAAGGTAAGATTGCTGGTGTAAACATCTCACAAAATTCTACTGGTGCCGCAGGTTCTAGTAGGGTTATTATTAGAGGTTCTAGTTCGCTATCTGGCGGCAACCAACCTTTATACATTGTAGATGGTATTCCTATCAGTAACGGCAACAACGGCTCCGCAAGTTTATGGGGTGGATCCGATGGTGGTGATGGTATTTCCAGTTTAAATCCAGATGATATCGAATCTATCTCTGTACTTAAAGGTGGTGCAGCATCCGCATTATACGGATCACGTGCATCTGGTGGTGTAATTATAGTTACTACTAAATCAGGTAAAGGACAAGAAGGTTTTGGCGTAGAATTTAGCAGTCAGGTAACATTTGACCGTGTAGATACT